>CAZGOK010000328.1:0-2160 GCA_964527665.1 uncultured Sphaerochaeta sp. | reverse complement strand
GCATGTAGAGGTCCAGATAGCAACAAATGTGTTGCAATACCCTATTTTTACACCCTTTTATATTTCAAGTATGTACTATCCACTTTTGAATAAGGGAATCTGATTGCATGCTCTAATTATTGCTTGAAATGCTCAAAATTCGGAAAGCAAACTAATATTGATATATTTGACTTATCAATAAGAAAAATCAAATGTAAATTGATAAAAATCAAATTTATGTTGACAATAACAATAAGCAGGGATATTCTAACAACATGAACTTGATAAATACGTAGCTAAAAGGGCAATTCTCCCCTACATAGCTTTGAAGTAACTTACTTGAGAAGAAACATTGTATTGAAAGGAGCACGATATGGACGTTGGATTTATTGGTTTGGGTATTATGGGTAGGCCAATGGCTAAGAACCTCATTACTGCAGGACACTCTCTTGTTGTCTGTGATTTTAATGTGGAAGCTGTTGGCTCTCTTGTTTCTTTGGGTGCTCGCTCTGCAGCCAATGGTAGTGAAGTTGCAAAATCTTGTGACCTCATCATTACCATGGTTCCCAACTCTCCTCAGGTTCGCCAGGTTGCTCTCGGTAAGGAAGGAATCATTGAAAGTGGCAAGAAAGGGACAGTACTTATCGATATGAGTTCCATTGACCCTGTTGAGAGTCGTCTCATTGGAGCAGAACTTGCAAAGAAAGGCATAGAAATGATCGACGCCCCAGTAAGTGGAGGAGAGCCTAAGGCAATAGATGGTACCCTCTCCATCATGTGTGGAGGCAAACAGGAGCTGTTTAACAAGTACAAGTCACTTCTTGAAGTTATGGGTGGCTCTGTAGTGCTTGTTGGTGATCTTGGGGCAGGAAACGTTGCAAAACTGTCCAACCAGATAGTCGTGGCTCTCAACATTGCTGCAGTCAGTGAAGCTATGGCCTTAGCCAAGAAAGCCGGTGTCGACCCCCAGAGGGTGTATGAGGCCATTCGGGGTGGGCTTGCAGGCTCTACTGTCATGGACGCCAAGGTTCCCATGATGTTCAGCAGAAACTTTATACCTGGTTTCCGCATCGAGCTGCATATTAAGGACTTGAATAATGCCCTGAATGCTGCACATTCAGTGAATATGCCTCTTCCTCTGACAAGTCAGGTGATGGAGATGATGCAGGTCCTCAAGAGTGATAATTTGCAGACAGAAGATCACAGTGCTTTGGTGAAATATTACGAAAAGTTGGCAAACGTCGTCGTCACTCAGGGAGATAACTAATGCTAAAGCCTAGAGGAATCATTACTCCTATCATTACACCTTTCACTCAGGACGGTACCTTTAATGAACCTGTTTTTAGAACAATCATCGACATGCTCATTGATAACGGTGTGGATGGTATATTTCCCCTAGGTACGACAGGCGAGTTTTATGCATGTCCCCCAAGTGAGGTTGAAACAATCCTCACTGTTGCTGTTGAGCAGGTTGCGGGGAGAGTTCCTGTCTATGCAGGGGTAAATCACATAACAACCCGTGGTGTGCTTGATCTGGTGAAGATCGCTGAAAAGTGTAATGTGTCAGCACTCAGTGTGCTGACGCCTATGTTCATTAGTCAAACCCAGGATGAACTTTATGTATATTATAAGACAATTGCTGCTAGTACTCATTTACCCGTAATCGTATACAATAATCAACCAAAGACCAATGTCACTGTCATTCCTGAGACTGTTGCACGTTTGGCAGAAATTGAAAATATTGTTGGAGTTAAAGATAGCACAGGAGATTTCACCAATACGTCAGAATATCTAAGGCTGACAAAAGATATGGATGGGTTTTCGGTTCTCTTAGGCCGGGATACCCTTATTTATGCTGGACTTTGTCATGGGGCAGTAGGTGCTATTGCTTCCTGTTCCAACATTGCTCCCCGAGTTACCTGCGATATTTACGACTATTTCATGCAAGGAAATGCACAAGAGGCATTAGCAGCACAGTTCAAGTTGGCTCCACTACGATTTGCATCAAATATGGGTACGTTTCCCCAAGTTATTAAAGAGGGCCTAATGTTGTTGGGATATGATGTAGGATCGTGTCTTCCTCCTATAAATAGGATCACAAGCGAGCAATTGTCTAAACTTAGGACAGTTATGAAAAATATGGAATTGTTATAGAGGTGAGAGTATGAAAATCATTAGTGT
>CAZGOK010000327.1:0-2169 GCA_964527665.1 uncultured Sphaerochaeta sp. | reverse complement strand
GCCGTTCGCGAACCTTGGACATCTTCTCCAACACTGACGGGGTGTGCACGCTGCGTACCTTCTATGATGCCCAGCTGCTTGGTGATACATTACGAAGTCCTGTCGTTGTGCTGGGGGGTGGGTTGCTTGGCCTTGAGACCGCCTTGAGCCTTAATAAGAAGGGCTTTGCTGTCACTGTCTGTGAAGCAGCCGACAGGATCCTGGTGAAACAACTCGACAGCACCTCTGCGAAAAAACTCAAAGATAGGCTTGAACAGAAGGGCATTGCCATAAGGGAAGGAGTCAGGACGATTGGCAAGAGGTTGGACAGCTGGGAGAAGCTGGTGGCTTTGGAGGTCGAGGGAGAGGAAGAGATCCCATGCAGGACCCTCATCCTCTCACTCGGGGTCTCCCCTGAGATAACGCTTGCCAAGGAAGCCGGCTTGATCACCCGTAGGGGTGTGCTTGTCGATGACCACCTCAGGACAAGTGACGAGCATATCTTTGCCATAGGGGACTGCGCCGAGTATAAGGGGGAGATCCCGGGCATAGTGCCTGTGGCCCTTGCCATGGCCGAGACGGTCATAGCGAACCTTGCAGGGGAGGACACACGGTATGAGGAGCCGCCCCTGTTTACCCGCTTCAAGGATGATGATCTGGTGGTTACCAGCGTAGGGGATGTTACAGGAAGAGCCTTGAGAGGGGAGAAGGGCGATAGGTATGAGGCGTACTTCCTCAAGGATGGCACCCTGGTGGGAGCCATCCTCTATGGAAGCAACGAACATCTGAAGTTTGTACGGACGAACTATAGGAAGCCTGTCAGTGAGGAGGACATATCGGCTTTGCTTGATTTCTAGTCGATTCTCTTGCAGATATATATTCTGCTGCCGAAGTCTCCAAGGACCCGCGTCTCTCCGTCATAGCCGGTTCCTCCGAACTGCTGGTTGAGCATGATGCCCGCATGGGCGAGCAGCTCGCCGGTAACGCGGTAGTGTTCAACCTCACTGTCCAGGGATAGGGCCTTGCTCAGGGTATCCTGGGCAATGCCTCCCTCTGTGATGGCTACTGGACTGATGCGGTTGACCAGGTCTCCGAAGGTCCTGATGTCGATCTTCTGTTGGCGGGGGAAGATTTCGTACGTCGCCTTCAGGTCGACGGCCTCGACCCGCAGGCGGTCACTACCGGGATTGCTCTTGTTGAGCTTCTGTGCGAACAGTACCAGGAGCTCACTCTTGTCCTTGCTGGAAACTGCCCAGACCACCTGGTTAGAGTTGCTGTTTGCCATTTTGACACGGGTGAAGGTGCCGAACTGCAACAGCGCACGGTGTGCCTTGTAGAAGCTTATCTGTGCCTTCACGGCATCCTTTTGCTGGCGGTTGAGCTTGGTCAGGTCCATCTCATAGCCAAGCACCCCGAAGGCTGCTATGTTGAAGCGTGACTCCAGGTCGGTCTTTCGCAGTGTCTGGTGGTTTGGTGAGGCGCTTACATGGCTACCCATGGTGGACAGGGGGTAGCCACAGCTGGTTCCCTCCTGGATATAGAGGCGGCACAGGGCGTCGGTATTGTCGCTTGTCCATGTCTGGGGCATATAGCAGAGCATCCCCAGGTCAAAGCGGTTGCCTCCGCTGGCGCAGGATTCAAAGAGGACGTTGGGGAAGGCTATGACCAGGCGGGAGAGTAGCTCATAGAGGCCCAGCACATAGCGGTGGAGGAACTCCCCATGGTTTCGGATCTCAGGATTCGCACTGTACAGGTCGCTGAATGTGCGGTTCATGTCCCACTTGATGTAGTTCACATCAGCGAGGTGCCACGTCTCGGAGAGGGTGGTGAAGAGGTAGTCGCGCACATCGCTGCGGGTTAGGTCAAGCAGATACTGGTTGCGTCCCACACTGGGCTTGCGTCCGGGGATCGCCACCATCCAGTCGGGGTGTTTCTTGTAGAGCTGGCTTTCGATGTTGACCATCTCAGGCTCCACCCAGAGGCCGAACATCATGCCCATCCTGTGGATCTCCAAGGCAAGGCCTGCGAGGCCTGAAGGGAGCTTCTTGGGGTTCACTGTCCAGTCGCCAAGGCTTGTAGTGTCGTCATTGCGTATGCCGAACCATCCGTCGTCGAGGACGAAGAGCTCCGCCCCCAAGTCAGAGGCCTGGCGGGCGAGGCTGATGAGCTTGTCTTCGGTGAAGTTGAAGT
>CAZGOK010000326.1:0-2179 GCA_964527665.1 uncultured Sphaerochaeta sp. | reverse complement strand
GGATGGAGGCCTCCTCCTTTACCGACAGGCGCGGGGAGCGCTATGCCATCAGGGTTGGAAGCGATGCAACCGACAGGCCCTTCTCTGAAGCCACCCTCTCTTCCATAAGCCTCTATTCCATGGGTGGCTCTGCCATCCCCCTTTCCTCAGTTGCGAAGCTTGAGGTACAACCGACTCTCAGTGAGATAAACCACACTGACCGGGCAAAGACCATTACCATCGGGGCCGCCCTTGTCGATGAGGACACCTCCCTTGTATTGCAGAGGATGAACGAATATTTGGATGCCGAGCCCTTGGCCGACGGGGTGACAAGCCTTTCCGGGGGAGTGCTCCAACTGATTGAGGAGTCCATCCCCCCTGTCATATCAGCTCTGCTCATTGCCTGGTTTTTGGTCTATACCGTGATGGTCATCCAGTTCGAGCGGTTCAGGCAACCCGCCATCATCATCGTCTCCATCCCATTCTGTATCATTGGTGTGGTGCTTGGGCTGTTGGGCTTCGGCTCTACGATCAGCATAGTTTCCCTGCTTGGTGTCATAGCCCTTGGTGGTATTGTGGTAAACAACGGCATTATCCTGATCGACTATGTGAACCTCTTACGAAGACAGAAGCAGGAAAAGGAAGAAATCTCAGAAATCACAGGAATCCAAAAAAAAGACACACTTGAGGAGTCGGATGCACAGGAGAGTGAGGATTCCTTGCTCAAGGCAATCTCAGAGGGGAGTGCTTCAAGGATCAGGCCCATATTCATGACTACCATCACCACGATGCTGGGTGTCGTACCCATGGCCCTGGCCACAGGCGAAGGTGCTGAAATATACGCACCTTTGGGGCAAGCCATCGCAGGAGGGCTCTTCACCTCGACGCTGATAACCCTCTTCATCATTCCTGTCCTCTACTATCGCACAGAGAGAAGCATCCTACGCAAGAAGGCCCAACAATCATGAACAAGATAATCACTCTATTCCTAGCTATAATCCTCTGCATCCTCTCTCCTGTATTTACTTCTGCTGCGTACACTGAAGCGGAGCTCAAGGCCCTGCTGCTTTCCAACAACCTCCAGCTACAACAGGCAAGAGGGGAAGAGGATCTCTCTGTTTTGGATCGTAAGGATGCCAGGACTGGCTACGGGCCTACCATAGACCTTGCGATAACAGGGACATACTTACAAAATGTTGAACTTATCACCATTCCTGCCGTTCCTGGTGTCCTTCCTTCTCCTCCTTTTCCTTTAGAACTAGGTATGGAAAACACCCTCTACAACTTCTCCCTCTCCCTTACCCAACCTGTCTGGACGTGGGGAAAGCTTAGGAATGGGGTTGCCATGACAGAGAAGCTTGTCGAGATACGGCAGAAGCAGCGCTTTGCCCTACAGAAGAGCCTGCTTGCAGAACTTGAGAATCGGCTCTATGCCCATCACTATCTACTCTCTATGGAAGGCCTGCTGGGTGAGCAGCTTCTTCATAGCCAAGCCCTGGTCTCCTTGGTAGAGGAGTCCTTCTCTTCCGGTATGGCCTTGGAGGAGGATGTATTATCAGCAAAAGTATCCTCCCGTCAGATTGAGCTTGCAAGGGTGCAAGTCTCCCTTCAAAGGCAGAGGCAACGCACTGCCATCGGCAGGCTCTGCAACATCACCCTTGCAGAAGATGATGAGCTTGTCTGGACCCCTGATGAACAGCATCTAGGCACCATGCTCGGCTATGACTTGAAAACCCTCCAGGCGATGGCTATCGGCAAGAATCAGGAGCAGGTGCGAATTGCCACACTAATGAGTGAGCTTGCCTCCCTTTCCACCTCCATTGCCAAAGGGTCTCTCTACTGGAAGCCTGATGTGGCCATGAGCGTTTCCTTGGAGTATGGAGGGTCCAAGTTTCCCTTCATCGAAGATGAGTGGAAAGCTAAGGATGACTATACCTTCAACGTATCTGTAGGTATGAAGACCACCATCTGGGATGGGGGCAAGAAGTTCCATGAGGTGAGACGTACTGCCATAAAGGAAAGTCAGGCCCAAATGGATATGGCTCAGGTATACCAGGCGATACAGGCCCAGGTTGAGGAGGCTTATCTTACACTGCACCTTGCCCATGAGCATATATCCTACCTGCAGGCAAAACAATCGTCTCTAGATGCTGAGATGGGGCGGCAACAGTTCTTGTATGACAGTGGCTATGGATCAGAG
>CAZGOK010000325.1:0-2182 GCA_964527665.1 uncultured Sphaerochaeta sp. | reverse complement strand
GTTATGATGTTGATCAGAAGAAGGTGGTGGCCATTGTAAGTGCCCCCCACTCCATGATAAGTTCTGATGATGGAACGCGTGAGCAAGAAGCCATATGGTATCTCGATGCCATACGATCCTGCTTTTCCCAGATCGAGCCTGCCATCCGCAAGGCGATAACAGCCATTGGAGTTTCCGCCCAACAGCACGGCTTCGTGCCGGTGGGAAGCAGGGGGGAGGTCCTCGCCCCGGTAAAGCTGTGGTGCGATACTGCAACCAGCAAGGAGTGTGATACTCTCACCGAGCGCTTGGGTGGGGAAGAGCGTGTATTCTCCCTGATAGACAACCAGATCCTGGTCGGGTACACAGCGCCCAAGGTGCTCCACCTCAAGAGACACAATAAAGAAGCCTATGACAAGCTCGCTCATATCCTGCTTCCCCATGACTATATCAATTTCTACCTGACAGGGGTCTACTCTGCTGAGGCTGGCGATGCTTCGGGCACCGCCTTCTTTGATGTGAAGAGGCAGGTCTGGAGTGAGGAAGTCCTCCATGCCATCGACGACAAGAAAAATCTGCTCACCATGCTGCCTCCCCTCGTCAAGGCAGGGGAGGCGTGCGGCAAGGTGACGCTCGCTGCATCACAGGAGCTTGGCATCCCTGCTGGCATCCCCGTATCCTCCGGCTGTGGTGACAACATGGCCGCTGCCCTTGGCACCGGGTGTGTGAAACCTGGTTCCCTTACCATGAGTATGGGAACCAGCGGAACGCTCTTTGGGTACAGCGACAGCATCGTTTCGGACAAACAGGGGCGACTTGCCGCATTCTGCTCCTCTAGCGGGGGGTATCTTCCCCTGCTGTGCACGATGAACTGCACCATCACCACAGAGAGCATCAGGGCCTTGTTTGGCTATGAGGTGAAGAAACTCGATGAGCTTGCCCTCAAGGCCCCCATAGGGTGTGAGGGGGTTACGATGCTTCCATTTTTCAATGGAGAGAGAGTGCCCAACCTGCCCCATGGCAAGGGAGTCCTTGCAGGGTTCGACCTTTCCAACATGAAGGTGGAGAATATCGCCCGTGCCGCTTTGGAAAGCTCCATCTATGCGATGAAGGGTGGTCTTGAGGCCTTTGGTGAACTTGGCTTTGAGCCAAGGCACCTTGTGCTGACCGGCGGTGGGTCAAAGAGCGCCATCTGGCGCCAGATAGCCTCTGATGTGCTGCAGCTCCCCCTTTCGGTCCCCAGTACCGTAGAGAGCGCAGCCCTTGGTGCCGCACTGCAGGCTCTGTGGACAGAGAGCAGCATGAGCATTGAAGAGGTTACAGCAGAACATGTGCAGTTTGACGAAGAGAAAGGGTGCACACCCAATGAAGAGAGCCGGCTAGGGTATGAAAAGGCGTATGCACGCTACCAAGGATATGTACAGGCGATGACGCCTCTGTTCAAATAGGAGGAACACAATGGACTATTTTGTAGGTGATAAAGAGTATTTCAAGGGTATAGGAAAAATCGGGTTTGAGGGGCGGGGGAGCAAGAACCCTCTCGCTTTCAAGTACTATGATGCAAGCAAGAAGATCGATGGCAAGACCATGGCCGATCACCTCAGGTTTGCCACCGCTTACTGGCATAGCTTCTGTGCAGATGGGACCGACCCTTTCGGCAGTTCCACGATGATACACCCCTTTCATAATGCCGATCCCATGAAGCAGGCAATGGCCAAAGCTGATGCGGCTTTCGAGTTCTTTACAAAGGTGGGCACCCCATACTACTGCTTCCATGACATTGACGCATCCCCTGAAGGGGCGAGTGTCGGCGAGTATGAGTCAAACTTCGAGAAGGTCAGCGACGCTCTTCTTTCCCGGCAAGAGGCTACCGGGGTGAAGCTGCTGTGGAACACAGCAAACGTCTTCACCCACCCCCGGTACATGCATGGGGCGGCGACCAATCCCGACTTCTCTGTCGTGGCCAGGGCAGCTGTGCAGGTAAAGGCCTCCCTAGATGCCAACGTCAAGCTAGGCGGTGAGAACTATGTCTTTTGGGGTGGGCGCGAAGGGTACATGACGCTGCTCAATACAAACATGAAGCGCGAACGCGAGCATCTGGCAAAATTCTTGACCATGGCCAGGGATTACGGGCGCAGCATCGGCTTTAAGGGGACCTTCCTCATCGAGCCCAAGCCGATGGAGCCTACCAAGCACCAGTATG
>CAZGOK010000324.1:1592-2188 GCA_964527665.1 uncultured Sphaerochaeta sp. | reverse complement strand
TGTTATCAATATTGATATCAAAGGCACAAATAAAAAGAACTTCAGGAAAAAAGATGTGCGTGTGGCTTATTTGGAGTTCCTATTTGGTACCGATGGGAGAGTTTGAGGGGAAAGTCTTCCCCTACGCCTCTATTGGCTAGTCACCTCCCCTGTTTCTGCTGCCCTACGGTACGCAGGGGGAGGTGGCCAATGCGTGGCTACCCTTTCATAGAGTGAAGGTAAAAAAGATGCACAGATTTCAGGCGATCAACCTAACACCTTGAGGATTTCCTACCCGAGCCTCCGGTTCATACCGGGGCATTAGCTTCTTCAGCAATCACTAGTATCGAAGTCACAAGCTGCTAACAGATGTGGATTTTGAGGAGTACTTATTCGGTACCTGTAATCCCTACAACACCTCAGCCTGTAGCTTAATGGTATTAATGATACTTGTGATCAACATATCTATTGAGTCACTTGCCTTATGGATCTTTATCTTCTTGCCTTGTGTTTTACCAAACTCGATTGATGAGACATATAAACCCTCGGTGTGGAGAATAAATCCAGTCAGACAAAAATCAACATTATGCGTCTGCACCCTCTGGGATTCAACGTTA
>CAZGOK010000324.1:0-1582 GCA_964527665.1 uncultured Sphaerochaeta sp. | reverse complement strand
ATCTGGGGGTCACCGATTTCTGCTTGAACAATTAGGTGTAAATCCACTTGAGGGACAATCTGAAATTCCCTTTCCAAACTGGCAATAAGAAGATTCCAGACTGCACGAGAAACTGCGTTGTCCGATGCTTTATCTTGGTATTGGACTAGCAAGCGCTTAGGAACGGTAAACACGTATGGACTATTATTGGTAGGTAAGGAATAGTTTACCACTGCCTTGTTTACTGATGGAACAATAACGGGTTTGCTTACTTCTAATTGTTTTGGGATAGGGCTTGAGCTTGTTTTTGGAGCAACGTAGGTAGTTGTCCGTGGAACGGCATAACTGATACCATAAGAAGAACTCTGATGGGAACTATGAGATCGATGAGAACTATGAGACCTATGTGAACTGTGTGAAGAATGCGAACGATGAGCTGCAATACGAATATGGCTCTGTATAGGTTCAAGGATATAGTTGCTGAAGGACCTCTTGTTTTCAGAATCACCTCCAGCACCTTGATCGTGCATTATTGCATTGGAAAACACCGAGTGCGTCTGGAAGAAAAAGAGAAGACTAAAAAGCCAAAGTAAAAAACGAACTTTTGCCTTTTTCATATATTCGCCTCCCTCTCATAATCCAAACTGATGGGGAATACTTGTGAATCTACATACCCAGGGTGGCTGGTAGTGAAAAATCCTCCACAATACCCGATTATATCACACTGTGAACACTTCTCATGATATCCACGTTTCCAGTCAGAAATAGAAGATACGGTAAACTTCCATAACTCCTTAGGCAACAAACATACTTGATGGTTATAGATGAATACCGGGATGTCCCGTATCACTGCCTTTTGGATGGCTTGTCTCAATAAGGGAATATAGGAAGCAGGAGAAACGTACAACTGTTGGGCATGTTGGCTAGCATATCCAGAAAATTCCATCCCCATGATGGAAATATGATCAATGAAAGGGAAGTTATCATATGCATACTCAATCCACGAAGGCAATCGATCGTAATTCAACTTGGTAATAAGATACCGCAGTTCAATGCTATAACCAAAGCTTGCAAGATGATGAAGTGCTGCATTGACCCGGGCAAAGGATCCTGGTACTTGCGTATGGGCATCATGGATGGAAGGAGTATCACCATACAAGGTGATGCAAAAGGTTGATCGATCTTGCTTGAGAACCTTGGAAAGCGCTTCGACTGTTTCATACTGCGAAAATACAATTCCATTTGTGAGAATGTCGAGATGGATACGTGGTTGTTGCTTATATATCTTTTGGATCAAGTCAATCAGTGTAGGAATATCAAGGGTAGGCTCGCCACCTGTAAGGGCTAATGATCGAATGCCTTTGGGGATCAATCTGATGAGCTGTAGATTCTTATATTTGAGCTCTGGATTCCTCTTCCTATCTGTTTGTGGACAATTAATGCAAGCTTCATTGCAATCATTATTGACAACAAGGCAAGCATCATTGCTCAGTTCTGAGAAATGCACATAGCAATGCCCGTTTGCCAATTCAATGACATCACCAATAGACAGCTGAGGATCTTCATTATAGTGAAAAGTTCTTGTGTTGGGAGAAACAGGTGC
>CAZGOK010000323.1:0-2200 GCA_964527665.1 uncultured Sphaerochaeta sp. | reverse complement strand
TTTCCCCCCTACAAACGGTATAAATGAGGGTATGAATACATTACGAGTGGCAACGCTTGCACATGGCAAGCAGAGCAAGATACTTCTTGCTGATGACCTTAAGGATCTTTCTGCCCATCTGGGCAACTACGGGCGATCGGTGCTTTGGGTTTTCGACACCAATACCGCGAAGCTTTTCAAACAGCTTCCCCCGGTTCATGTGGTCCTGGAAAGTGGGGAGGCCTCCAAGAACTTCAACTCGCTGGAGAGGATTCTCTCCTCAGCGATGGATGAGGGCCTTGGACGCGATGGGCGCATCATCGGCTTTGGTGGTGGGGTGGTGTGCGACCTTGCAGCCTTTGCCGCTTCGGTGTATATGCGCGGTTGCCACCTTACCCTGGTTCCCACAACCCTGCTGTGCATGGTTGATGCCTCCTTGGGGGGGAAGACTGCCATAGATTTCAGAGGGATCAAAAACATGGTGGGATCCTTCTATCCTGCCGATGAGGTGCTCATCAGCTTCGATACGCTGCGAACCCTCAGTGAAAAGGAGTTCCTCAACGGTCTTGCCGAAGTCATCAAGCACGCCCTGCTCAGCCAGGACGAGGAGCTGTACAAGCTGCTGCTGGTCAAGAAGAACGAAATACTTTCGCGTGACGTGGAGACGCTGAAGCTCCTGCTGGACCTCTCCTTGGCGGTGAAGACCTGGTACATCGAGCAGGATCCCACAGAAAAGATGGGCATCAGGCAGATGCTCAACCTCGGGCACACCTTCGGCCACGCCCTGGAGTCCTCCTCGCACTTCGGCCTCTTCGGGCACGGCTCTTGCGTTGCCTGGGGCACCGGACGAGCCCTGGAGGCGGGCGTGTCCCTGGGTATCACCGACAAGGCGTACGCCATAGGGGCTGCCAAGCTTTTCAAGTCCTATGGCTACGACATGGACTACCGCATCGGACGCGGTGATTGGATCGACTTCAGGGACCACCTTCTCAAGGACAAGAAAAAAGAGGCCGGAAAGGTGCTCTTTGTCCTGATGGAAGGTCAGGGCAAGGCAACTCTCAAGCCTCTTGATATGCTTGCAGTGCAACATTTGGTCATTGCAAAGCCGATATTCTAGCTTACTCGACCATTTTCAACAGGTTCCCATAGATCTTGCCAACTTGCTTGGCAAGTTTTATTTCGCCTGCATCCTCAAACATATCACCAAGCTGCAGCAGCGTGTACAGCGATCCATCCAGCGTATCAAAGCCGTCTGCATTGAAGGTGAAGCGGAAATTTCCATCACCGCTTGCTTCCAAGCCGACAAAGCCGAGCATCTTGCGCTCCTTCTTGTTTCTGGAGAGGGTCATGATCCACGTCAGGTTGTCCACCAGGGTCTGGCCATCGGCGATGGTGTAGATGCTCCTTGGTGGGTTGTCTATGATACCCTTTTTGATGTCGATCTTCCCAAAGAGGTCCAGAATAGAGAAGAACTTGTCCCCGTAGTGGATGTAGTACCCCTGGTACAGCAAGGCTGCAGGGAAGTTCTTCGGTCGCTTGGGGGCCTTCTCGTTGGTCTGGTAGAGATATTCAAGATCTTCAAGGGGAATGATGGCCACTGTGCGCTTGTTCTTCTTGCCAAGGGCGAGGGTGGGGTAGGTACGTTTGTAGACTTGGACCACCGACTTGCCTTTTGCAATGCTTTCGCTCTGCTCTTGTGCCTCTTGTTGCCTTTTCTGGTCTTTTTTCGAAAGCTTTTTCTCGCCCTTTTGGGTGAGGGCGGTCAGCTGCCTGTAGATATCCGGATTGATGTCATCAAGCCAGGCCTTTTCAAGCGGGCTGACCGAGCGGGCATACATGCGGCTGGTCTGCACTATCTCACCGGCGATGATGAACTGGGGAAGCGTCTTGAAGTATGCGCTGCCGGGGTGGATGAACACCTGGTTGGCCGTCAGGCTCTTGTACATGTTGCGCTCGGCCTTGATGCAGATGTATTGCAACAGGCCGCTGGCGATGCAGCTGAGGTACTCGCGGATATTGCCCCCATGGGTGAGGGGAAAGCCGATCTCCCCGCAAATCTCGCCGAGCTGCTCATCCACATGCACGATCTCCTGCATCCCCTGGTAATCGAGGTAGTACTGTTTGCAGAACTTCTCCTTCGCTTCCTTGGTGGTGTTTGCAGTGTACTTCTTGAAGATGTTCAGGTAGGAGACAAAGTCCCCATACTCGGAGTTGTTCAGCT
>CAZGOK010000322.1:0-2206 GCA_964527665.1 uncultured Sphaerochaeta sp. | reverse complement strand
GATTTTGTGGAGTTCCTACCCGGTACCTACCATCGTCAAATCATGCTCTGAATGCTCTAAAACACCTCTTTTTGGTCGAGTAGACACTTATAGGCGTCAATCTCCAGTACCAACAGCCTATAAATGTCCCTCCCAGAACCGTACTTGCCCAATTAAGGCATACGGCTCCTCATTTCGTTCTTCGGGTCAGCGCCAGATATTCACGTATATCTTTGGCATTGCAACCCCATAGGCATTAAGAATTCTATTGTAGGTTTTCCAGTTGATTTTCCTCTTCTGGCCCCTTCGTCTCAATACCTTGAAAAGAGTCATGATACAGTAATATTGATACTTTTCCAGACTCTTGCCGTTACCGCTTATGCCATAGTACCTGTAGTGACCCACGAGCCTCCTGTTGAGGCCTTCGAAGATATCACAGACAGGACTGTGCATGTTCAGTCTCAGCCATTGCTTCATAGTTTGCTGTTTGGCACTCAGCTTCTTCTTGCTTGTCCTATGCACCACACGGTAGTGCCCCTTCAGGTCTTTCCCATTGATATGGGTGAAACCCAAGAAGTCAAAGGTCTCCTTTGAGCCTGAGTTTCTTCCGAAAGGTATCAGTCTGGTCTTCTCCTGAGCAACCTCAAGGTTGAACTTGCCCAGTCGCTTCGGCAGTACTTCATAGTACTTACGCGCATCTTCCTCGTACTCGAACAGGGCCAGAAAATCATCGGCATAGCGAAACAGATACGCCTTGCCCCTCATCCGAGGCTTTACCACCTTCTCAAACCAGATATCCAGCACATAGTGCAGATACACATTGGCAAGTATGGGTGAGATGATTCCACCTTGCGGCGAGCCGCTCTCGCTGTCGAGGTATTGCCCGTCCTCCATGATTCCTGCCTTGAGGAACCTGACGATGTAACGGAGAAAGTTCTTGTCCTGAATGTCATGCTCAAGGAACTTCATCAGCCATGAATGGTCGATTTCATCGAAGTACGATTTGATATCGGCCTCCACCACCCAGCCGATTGGTTGTTTATAAATGGTAGAGTTGATTTCCCGAATCACGTCATGACAATTCCTGTTGGGACGGAACCCGTACGAACAGTCCATGAACCTAGGCTCATACACACCGTTCAGTACCTTCGCCATCACACCCTGCACAAGCTTGTCCTCATAGGAAGGTATTCCCAGTGGACGCATCTTGCCGCCTAGCTTGGGAATATAGGTTCTCCTTGCTGGTTTCGGCCGGTATGAGAAGGTCTTCATCCTCGACAGGAGGTCCTCGATGTTTGCATCGAGATTCCTTGAGTACTCTGCCTTCGTCACCCCATCGACCCCAGAGGCCTTGTCCCCGCTCTGACGCTGGTGCTCCTCTCTCAGACTGTCCTTGTTCACATGGTGAATAAGGGTCTGCAACCGCTTATGGGTGCCGGACAGCTCCCATATCTCCTTCTCTTCGTTTACCACTTTTAACGGGGCCTCCAGTGTCCCAAGTGTTTCATCAAAGGAAACAAACGAAATGTCTTCCCCTTCGCTCCACCTGCTTTCACAGGTTTCATCACTACTATGAGAAGATCCGACTACTTGCACCCACCATTGGCCTTGGCCTTCCAAAGCCTTGTGCCAATGGCTTCCGCCCAGTGGCGGCAAGATGCAAGTCCTCCCAGGTACGCCATACATACCTTGCACACTCGCCATGCTCTCCGACCCCGATGGAATCTCCCAGCCCTCACCTCTAACGGACTGTTCATGCTGCCGACTATCTTTCCAACAATATTGGCTTCCATTTTACCACTTAACGGGGCTCAATCACTTCAGGTTACCCTTACGGCTCTTGTGCTTTCCTACCTACGCTTAAACCTAACCTCACGGTTTCGGTTCCAAGGCTGGATACTGACTGCTGGTTAGGCTTTATCAGGCAGGGAGTTTCACCCCGCTATATATATGACGCCGAACTGGCGCTCTGGAAAATGTGGAAGTTCTTCCTGTGCCCCCGGTTCATACCGGGGCATTAGCTTCTTTAGCAGTCACTATCATCAAAGTGCTCAAGCTGCTTACAAGTGTGGATTTTGTTGAAATCCTACCCGGTACCTACAATCGTCAAATCACGCTCTGAATGCCCTAAAAACCCACTTTTTGTGGAAAATGTGTAAGTTCTTCCTGGTACCGCTAATATATTGGTTCACTTGAACTCATCTAAAACATAAAAAAAATATTTAAG
>CAZGOK010000321.1:0-2211 GCA_964527665.1 uncultured Sphaerochaeta sp. | reverse complement strand
TCAGAGGTCAGATCAAATACCAAATCTTTGCTGTCACTGATCAGTACATCCTGCTTCGTATAGATACCCGCACGTATCGTAAGCGGTTTTACTTTATCGGAGACAGGCTGTTTTTGGTAAAAGGTCACACTCAGTTGGCCGCTGGTAATCTTGTTGCTTGCACCCTTAATGACATCAACCTCCACATAGGAAGTGTCAGCCTGTCTCCCCTTGTTTACCTTGATCACAGGTACTACAACTTCCTGAAGACTAGCACCACCGTGTACGTACCTGCTTCCTGAGCCCTTCTTACGCATCCTGTTGATGCCTCGGGGGACCTGTACGGTGAAATCACCAGAGAGATGAAGAGCCGTTGCACTAAAGGAGAGCATGGAGGGATTGTCTTTCAGATTCTTACCCACCAGGAACCTACGATCAGTAAGGAAAGCTCCTTCATCAGAAACCGGCATGGAGACAAAGTCACTCTCTTCTAGGGCACTGTTCTGATAGAGGAACCCATGATCTGCAGTAACGATGAGATTGTACGCATTTGCAGAGCTCAGCTTCCGTACCAGTTTCTGTAGTTCATCCAGTGCATCGGAGCAGGCTGAAAACACCCGCTCTTCTGAGTCACGGCTGTCCCCAACCTTGTCGATTACGTTGTGATAGACATACAGCACCTTGTTGTCCCGTACATACGAGCGAAGCTCTTCACCCTTCATGCCAAGGATGGTCTCAGCATCAAAGACAATGGCCTTGCCGTTCAACGCTTTCTGCAGGATCTTCTCCCTGTTCGCCTTTCCCATTGTAGAGGCTCCATCAGCAAGTACCGCTGATCCATCCTCCTGAAACGAAAGAGTAGACTGGGGAAGCAAAGCTGCCATCCCCAGCTGGGTATAGGATGGCAACAGGGTCAGCATTGGCTCGATTGTTGCAGAATGTTTGTCTATTCCATTTACCAAGGAGACCAGCTGATCTCCTACTTCATAGCGCATGCCATCAGAGATGATGACACAGATCTTGTTGTCCTTATCGACAACAGGCTTGATGTAGTGATTGAAAAAGTTGCTCTGCAGTTGGTAGGGAGAGGCTTCCCACTTGCCAGTCCGTTCGATGGCATCACTCCATGCATGATTCAACGGCATGAGATAGGAATTATTGTAGTGGTTCTCGATGGAAGTAGTCATCGAGGAGAAGAGTGAGGCTGCCTCAGCATTTCCCACATGGTAGAGGTATGATCGATAGAGCTGATCGATCTCCTTCCAGAGGCCGCTGTACAAACGGATTCCTTCTGAAATTGACTGGATAGATAGGGATATCCCTTGCAGTGCAGTAAAGAACTTGGAAGCACTGCCCAACGCCTCATAGTGATGTTCATACGTGTCATACCACTGTGAGATTCTTCGCTTCCTAATCCACTGCCCCACCTTCTCATCGTTAGCTGTTCTGTTCTGCACCTCATTGTATATTCCAACAATACAATGTTTATCGATGGCTTTGAAGAGATCACAATCAAGAAGGGTTCGGAAGTCAATTGAGGAAAGTCGAGAGGCAATATCCATCTCCTCCTCGCAGTGGGTAGCGTACCACATGTATCCCGTACTGAAAGCCTTGCTATCCTTCCAGTGCTTCAGAAATACATCGGCATGCAGGGAGAGACTGGGTTGTTCCCCTATTTGCATGGCAAAGGCTGAGGAGAAGAGTTCAAAGGCCAGGTCTGTCATTCCTGGCTGGGACTGGGCATATCCATAGCGTCTCTTGATCTCTGCCCAGAGATATGCATCAAGGTTGCACCGTTGGATGAGCCTGAGTTTTTCGTCCCCCTCCTGTGAGGCTTCACTCAGTAGTGCCATCAGGGAGTATTCGAATTGAGCATTGTCATTATTTGTACAGACAGCAAGAAGCTTTGCAGGGAACTGCTGGACACTCTCCTGGGAAGATAGCATTCTCTTCAGGTGCTGTAGACGGACCTTGCTGTCGAAGAAGGCAAGGTGGGTGTTGATCAACGAGAGGAACTTTGCCTCCAGTCCAAGGTCAGAAAGGATGATCGCTGTCTGGTCAGTATGGAACTGACCGTGAGAGAGCAAAAGATCCAACAACCAGTTCTCCTCATCACTAGGCTTGGGTCCTTCGTGATAGAGCAGGAACTTTGTCTTCGGCTCTTCTCGCAGTAGACGGTACTTCAAGGCAAACTCATTGTCAGCTATTTCAAGCTTGGTTACACCAGAAAGC
>CAZGOK010000320.1:0-2229 GCA_964527665.1 uncultured Sphaerochaeta sp. | reverse complement strand
TTTGGAAAGGAAGGGGCTCCTTGGGAAGAGATTGTAGATCTGACTATCTAAAGAGAACAAAGAAAGAAATAAAACGAAAGACAGAGAGAAAAAGAAAACAGCAAGGAATAAGGCAGTGGTGAGTCACCAAAGCCTTATCCTTACTGTTGAGATAGGATTAGAAATATCTTACAGGAAGTACTTTATTTGATTTCCATTTATCATCTACATACTCCTGGGGCAAGGCAAACGATCTTGCTGCTACATGATTGACTGGACCCCAACTACCAAAATTACGCCCTAGTCCAGATGATTCAGAAGAAGTCCAGTAGTTTTCATCAATCGATGTGTTAATACCTATAGCTACTGCATTAGCATGCACATAATCTAGTTCTTTCCTTGAAGGAAGGAACCAATCAGAAAGACCTCCATCCTTACAGGATTTAGCTAGACCTGCTGCATAGTTTGTTTGAATTGCTCCTAGCTTATCTATAATCAAGGTAGTATTATTCTTTCCAGCACCTAATTTATCATTCGCTCCAGTAGTATCACTTACCCCTACAAGCACGTCAGGCCCATTACTCCAAGGTTTTGCACCTATATTATTTTCAGCTACTATCAGTCCCTTCTTCGTACCTGTTTCACCAGTTGCGGTAAACGAACCAAGATACGCTACAATTCCTCCCTGATAGTAATCGCCTATTGCAAGACTCTTACGTATTACACTGGTTGTCTTATCTTCTCCTGCGGAGGAGCTACCTGTGGCAGCAACCCTAATCTTAACTTTTGCAGAAGTAGTAACATTAGTTGAGCGATAGATCCTTGCTCTACCCCGCCCATCTACTGCTAGGCTTTGATAGTCTCCATAGGTAGTTCCATCAAGCAAAACAGAAGCTTCAAGACCTGGAGTATTTTTAGTAAAACCAGTCAAGTTGATTATATTTTGCTCATATTGTAGCTCTGGAATGTACGCTACAATATTTCCACTTGGGGCAGGAGGACCTATAGCTGCAATAATTGCTGTAGCATCACTGGTCTTGAAACCAGTGTAGTTTGGTGACTGCGCTGTTACTTCTACTTTTAGAATACGCCCTATATCACTACTTGTCACTCTATACGTTTTACCATTCGCATTACTTATCACTGTAAAATCAGCACCATATTGATTTTTATGGTACCATTTGTAGGAAGGATTTCCCGTATTAGTCAGACCAGAGATATCAGCTGTCAAATCTTGACCCACTTTAGCCTCACCTGTGATACTCACACTTCCTGAAATTACAGCAGGTATAATCTCAAGGCGAGCACTCATATCGCTGATTGCTTTGTAGTTGGTGGTATTCCCGCTAAAGGTAGCAGTCACGTTATAGGCCCCTGCATTGATACTCTCATTGTTGCTACTGTAAGAAACACTTACTCCACTTGGAAGATCGCCACTTATAGCAAGTGGATGCATTCCACCATCATATGTATGGGAGGCTCCAGTAAAGGTAATTCCTGTCATATCATACGAAACCTTAGTAATCTTAGCACTGGCCGAAGTTGTTGTTTGGCCAAGAGCATAGTTTGCTACTTTGCCAACATCACCTATTAGGGATATGTCTGTCACTGAAACAGTCTGACTACCACTTGGATCAACATTGGCATTGAGAAATGTAAAGGTTCCCTTTGCTGTTACATTATCCGAAGCCAATACCCCAGAAAGGGTAATGGTTCCTGTAGTGTTCACATTACCATCATAGTCCTTACCATTGGCAAGTACAGATACAATATTTAGAGGCTTCGGAGATATTTTAGCTTTAGTAGTCGTTGTTGTGTTAGCAACATAGTAGTTGTGGCTTTGAGCACCTGTAAGAGAGATATCTTTCACATCAACAGTCTTGGGGTTTGCTGAAGCATTAGCATCAGCGAAGGTAAATGTACCTGTTGCATCTACATTATCTGAACCTATTTTTCCACTTAGTGTTATCGTTCCTGTTGTGTTAAGTCCTCCGTCATAGGTCTTGTCAGTAGCCTTTACAGATAAAAAGTTGAGCTTTTTTTTATCAATTGAGAAATTATTTCCAGAATATACCGCACCATTCAGCTTGTAGTTTGGACTATCAGTACCACCTAGCAGAATATTGGAAATTGAAATTTGTTTACCAGGACCTGCATCAGCATAGTCAAAGGTAAAGGTTCCAGTGGCAGTTACTTGGTCATTTCCAACAATATCTTCAACTTTAACCAACAGAGACCCTTGTGCAACTG
>CAZGOK010000319.1:0-2229 GCA_964527665.1 uncultured Sphaerochaeta sp. | reverse complement strand
ATGCACCCAGGACAGTACACCGTCCTCAACTCTCCACGAAAAGAGGTGGTCGACAATGCCATTGCCGACTTGGTCTACCATGCCAAAGTGCTTACTAGCCTTGGATGCGAAGGCAAGATCGTACTGCATATTGGAGGTGCGTATGGGGACAAAGGTGAAGCGGCCAAGCGTTTTATCACCACCTACCGCAGCCTTCCCCAAGAGGTGACAAAAAGACTTGTCATAGAAAATGATGATAAGCTTTACACCATCAGTGAGGTCCTGGCCATAGCAAAGGCGATTGGATGTCCAGCAGTCTTTGATAATCTCCACCATAAGCTCAATCCAAGTGCAGAAACTCTTACAGAGTGGCAGTGGATAGAGGCATGCTCCGAAACATGGAAGGCAGTGGATGGCAAGCAGAAAATCCACTACTCCCAGCAGGATCCTGCAAAAAGGCCAGGCTCACACTCCTCTACCATTGCCTTGGATGCATTTCTCAAGTTTTATGAAGGACTGCTAGATCCAGATATTGATATCATGCTCGAGGTAAAGGATAAGAACATCTCCGCCTTGAAGTGCATGCATTGCACCGAAGGCACCTCCAAAGCACAACTTCAAGCCCAATGGCAGAGATACCGGCCGCTGGTCACTGAACGCGACCCTAGCAGGGTCTGGGATATGAAAGAACTCCTTGATGGTGCAGATGATGGACGTAATACGGCTGTTGCCTTCTATCGACTTCTGGACGAGATACTTGCCTTGGAAGTCACTAGAGCTCAGGCGACCATCACAGCTAATGCCATGGCCAAGCTATGCATACGCACCCCAGCTGAACAGCGGCGCATCGACAAAAGAATTACAGAATACAAGAAGGCAAAGCTCCCTTTGAACAAACTCAAGCAATCGATCCAGAATATCGCTAACAAACATGCAGTGTATGAGGCACTCACCTCATACTACTGGGTGCTGTAGGAGAGACACATGAAAAAGAACAAGAACATTACGACAACTTCAATCCTTGTAACCATCACCTTTATCCTGATGGTCACGGTCAACGCCCTTGCAAACATCCTGCCCATAGCGGGAATCACCACAGGAGAGGTCTCAGACTCATTTCCCAACCTCTTTGCTCCAGCAGGGTCCACTTTCGCCATATGGGGGGTCATCTACTTCTTGCTTGGTCTCTATACCCTGTACCAGTTGGGCCTCTTTCAGAAGAACAATCCTACAGACAGGGAACTTCTCTCACGAGTAGGCAATATCTTTGCATTTTCCTCGTTGATAAACTCCATCTGGATTTTCTGCTGGCACTACAATCAAATCCTCTTTTCAGTCATCTTCATGCTTTTCATACTCCTTTCGCTGATAAGTATCCACCTGATACTCAGAATGACTCCCATGACAGGCAAAGAGTGGTTCTTCATCCGACTGCCCTTCTCCATATATTTCGGTTGGATAACCGTTGCAACCATTGCTAATATCACAGGCCTTTTGGTTACCATGGGCTGGAGCGGATGGGGCCTGAGTGAAGCAACTTGGACAAGCACCCTCATTATCATAGGGACACTCATCGGCATCACTACTGGCATCCGGTCTAGAGACATCCCCTACGTTGCTACCCTCATCTGGGCATTTGCAGGGATTCTCAATAAGCACACTTCAGTTACTGGTTTCAACAAGGCCTACCCTGTAGTTATCACCACGGTAATAGGTGCATTGGCGGTATTGGCAGCAACCCTGATACTTATCCTGTTCATGAAGAAAAAACAAACAAAAGCAAGCTGATGCAAACCTCCTCTTGGGAACTGCGCCTCCTCAAAGCGCTCCTTTGGATCTATATCGGCCTTTGCCTGGCCATAGCCTCACTCAACTGGGGCTATGTCCCCTCGGCCCCTCCAAAGATAGCATTGGCCATAACAAAGTTGTGGCACTTCTACGAGAATTGGATCAAGACACTGCTCATAGTGGTATGCTCCTTCCTTACCTTGCGCATCATCCATAAGAAAAAGATGAGGACAACTATGCGAAAAAGGAATCTGGCGGGCTTTGCAATTGCAGCCCTCTTGATCCATATCCTCTTGCCTCTGCTCCTACAAAATCCAGAACTCTACTTTTTTGCCATGCCCTTGCCCTGGTCAACTGTACCCCTGCAGGCAGGCATTGAAGGGACAGCCATGCATCAAGGTCTCACCCAAAGCATAGGATTGGGAGGCGTGAGGGCATCCCTGCTTTTCTTCTGGATCTATA
>CAZGOK010000318.1:0-2237 GCA_964527665.1 uncultured Sphaerochaeta sp. | reverse complement strand
ACCACCCTTGCTGAACGTAGGCACTTTCTGCATGGAAAACGCTCCTTACAACTATGATCTAAAACTCTCAAGGGAATTTTTACGAAATGCTGTTCTATTGTACAGGAAAATACGTATAATGGAAACCATGAATCGGATATTTAGATATGCTTTCTGGAAACTCAAAGGGACCAAAGTATATGCGCTGGTCGGAAAAAGCGGCACAGGCAAGAGTTTTCGCTCAAAATTGGTTGCACAAAAATATGGGATCGACCTCATCATCGATGACGGGTTGCTCATTCGTGGCGACCGCATCCTTGCAGGGAAATCTGCAAAACGTGAGAGCAACGTCCTTTCTGCTGTGCGCACCGCAGTCTTTGATGATGCCGAGCACAAGGAGCAGGTCATCGATGCCATCCAAAAAGAGAAGTTCCACAAGGCCCTGATCATCGGCACCAGCGATAAGATGGTATACAAGATAGCCAGCCGCCTGAACCTGCCCCAGCCCGAAAAGATGCTCCGCATTGAAGATATAGCAACCAAGGAAGAGATTGAAACGGCGATGCGCATACGCTACACCGAGGGAAAACATGTCATCCCCGTCCCTTCCATCGAGATTACGCGCAACTATCCGCAAATCGTCTACGACACCATGCGTGTCTTCTTCAAGCAAAAGCACCGCTCCCCCTTCAATAAAAAGGACATGAGCTTCGAAAAGACCATCGTGAGGCCCGAGTTCAGCAAATATGGCAAGGTGACGGTAAGCGAGCCTGCCCTGACACAGATGGTCGCCCACTGCCTCGATGAGTTTGACAGCCAGATCAAGGTCAAGCGCGTCCAAGTGCAGGTAAAAAACGAAGGGTATGCCCTTACTGTCAAGCTGCGCGTGCCGATGCAACACCATATAGCCACCACCTTGGGTGAGCTACAGGAGTACATCGCCGACAGCCTTGAGAAGTATGGCGGCATCTTTGTTGCAAGTGTGAATATTGAGATCGAGGAGTGGGCCTAGAGGTCGTGAGCCTCTGCGCTGGAGCCGACATTCTGCTCCTGCTCGAGGGGACGCTTCTGAGAGCGGCCACGGCTTCTTCGCTTCTTGGATGCAGGGGAGACCTCCCCAGTTCCCTCGCTTCGCTTGGGACGGGACGGGCCTCGCCTTTGGGGGGGCTTGTTGGAAGGGCGCTGGTTGCGTACACAGTTGCGCGGAGTCTTGAACCCACGGGCACTGAGCAGCCTTTCACTGGCAAGCTCAACTTCGTAGTTTGATGGGGTCATCGGGCTGATAAGCACCTTAATCTGCCTGAAGGTCTCCTTGAAACGCTCTTCACTGGTCATCTGGTCATCAGCAAAGACTATCAGGGGATCGACAAGGGCCTTGATCATATCGGCGAGCATCACAGCAGGACCCTTGTTCTCCTTGGCCAGCATAACCCGCTTATCCAGTTCCCTCAGGCTATCCTGCACCTGGGGAAATTTGCTGTAGATGGAAAAACAGGGAAGCATGAAGACAAGCAGCTTGTATTTCTGCAGCTCGTTGAAGATCTCCCGGCTATGGCCGGAGGCGAGTATCTTGTTGACCTCTTCGGTGAGGCGGCTGGTGGAGGTGCGTGACAGTTCGTTGGAGTACTTGCGAATGGCCATGCGGACATTCAAGCGCAGGGTAAAGCCGGTGCTCACCGAGTACTTGACCGCCCTGATCATCCTTACGGGATCTTCGGTGAAGGACTCGTCCAAGGCTATGATGGAGCTTATCCGCTTTTTCTTGAAGTCATCCATGGCGTTGTTGAAATCCAACAACTGGTTGGTTGAAGGGTCGTAGTAGAAGGAGTTTATGGAGAAATCGCGTCTTTTCGCATCCTGGTCGATGGATCCGAAGACGTTGTTATTCCCCTCCATCGCCTCTTCGCCGCTACGGAAGGTGGAGACCTCATGCACCTTGTCCTTGAAGACGAGGTGCACCAGCTTGAAGCGCTTGCCGATGATACGGGCATTCCAGAACAGCCTCTGGATCTGGCGCGGGGATGCGCTGGTGGCTATATCGAAGTCCTTGGGGATCTGCCCGAGCATGAGGTCGCGAACAGCGCCTCCGACCAAATACGCCTCGGCACCGGACTGCTGCAGCTTCTTGATCGCCCATACGGCATCCCTGTCCAGCAGTGCGTAGTTAATCTTATGTTCCTTTTGCGTGTAGATGTTTGCTACCGGGACTGTCTTTCCATGTTCGTCTTGTTTGTATCTAATTAGCATCTTGCTCTCAA
>CAZGOK010000317.1:0-2244 GCA_964527665.1 uncultured Sphaerochaeta sp. | reverse complement strand
GAAAGCTCTTCACTGCCTGGCAGTTCAGGGGCAATGGTCATAGAGGTAACAAGAGGTTTCCCCCCACACGTGATGGCAAGAATCTCATCCAGATACTCCCTATCATAGGCCCTGATACCAGAAAGCAAAATACCTCCCTTCTTCTCGGGAGCAATGAAAGGGCCTTCCACATAGACACCAAGAAGATGGTTTGCAAGAAAAGTACTCCTATCCATTGCATCTTTTATCTGGACCAATAGATCCAGGTCCATGACAACTGCTAGTTGAAAAGAGGTAATGCCCTTCCCTGCAAGAAACAGGGCCAACCCTTCAAGGTTTTCCTGTATGTTGCCCTGGGTTGAGTCAAAGCCACCCCCTCCATGGAGGTGCATATCAACCAGACCAGGGCCGACAAGGCTTCCCTTGGCGTCAAAGCAGGTGAGCTTTGTATGAGTACCTATATCTTCATCATGCTTGCCTACATACGTGATGAAGCCCTGCTCCACCATGATGGTGGCATCGGGGAGAGGTGCCCCGTTGGTATAGACCAAGGCATGCTTTATTACATAGTCACCATCATGATAGACCATAGGCTAGGCCTCCACCTCTGGAGAATCTGGTTTGTACTTGTAGGTAAAATGAAAGACAAGGCTTGCCATGAACGCTTCATAGTCCTGCTTTCGCAGGGCTATGCAGATGTCCCGATGCTTCTTGATGCGCAGAGCCTTGTCCTCAATTACCCTGGCCCTGAAGGTGCGGTCGCACTCCCATGCAGAGTCCAGATAGGCTATCAGCATTTTATTGTCGAGGTTCTCATACATGCTTCGATGGAAATAGGCATCGGAGTCATAGAAGTCCTCATATTCCTCAAAACTCTCCATCGCCTTGACGCACTCCTCCATCCGGACTAGTTGGTCGTCGGTCATAGAGTCGAAGCACTGCTTGGCAAACCCTATCTCCAACACCTTGCGTACCTCCTGCGACTGCTTGAAAAGGTCCCCTTTGTCTTCTATAAGGTTGAGGAACATGCACGTGGAAAGCGAGCTGGGGGAGAAGGCGTTCACCACCATCCCCACCCCAGGCTTGGAGCTTACCACCCCTAGGATCTCAAGGGTCTTGATAGCTTCTCTGAGCACATTCCTGGAGACACCCAAAGCTTGGGACAGTTCCATTTCTGTGGGAATCTTATCCCCAGGTTTGAGATTATTCTTCAATATATAATGGCGCAACTCATCATATACCTGGAGATACAGCTTCTTGCTCTTCAAATTCTTCATTATCAAGTCCTTGAGTCCTAGAAATACAGGCATATCAGGAATACCTAGCTATAAGAGTAAAATCTATCACATCCTGTCAATAAATGCGATGTGTGTCTTTCCCTTGTGCTCTTTCTTCAAATCGAGGCAGAAGGCATGGATCTTGTCCATGACGCTCTTACTTGGAGCGGCAAACGGTCTTCTGGAATACCCAGCATCCACACCGGTTTCGGTGATGAGTTTCTTCATGATAGGGAAGAAGTCCCACTGTACCAAATAATGTATCAACTTGGTAGCAATCTTCTGGATTTCAAAGGCTCCTACATAGTCACCCTTCTTTGCAAGCTTGTAGATCTCGATGGCAGTATCGGGCATGAGGTTGTAGGTCGAGCCGATCAGGCCGTCAGCTCCTGCAAGGAGGCCTTGGGTTGCCATCTCGTCACATCCTGAGTAGATCATGAAGTCAGAGCCAAGTTCTTGTTTCAGGGCACACATGTCATCATGCTCGCGTCCTGTAAACTTCAGGCCCTTCACATTATCAACAGATGCGATGCGCTTGATAAGGGAGTTGCTCATTAGGCCGGCAAGGCTGATGTTATAGACGATCATAGGAATTGCGACACTTTCGGAGATGTCCTTGTAGTAGTTGAAGATGTCATCGCCGTTGAACTTGTAGTAGAATGGGGGGACAGAGGAGATTGCATCGGCTCCAGCTTTTTCGGCATGCTTTGCAAGATCAATGGATTTCTTTGTCCCGATATCACCAACATGCACAATGACAGGGATTCTGCCTTTTACCTCGTCGATGACGGCTTCCGTGAAAGCCTTTCGCTCTTCGCCTGTCATAAGAAAGCCCTCACCGGTGCTACCGGTGATGTAAAGCCCATCGACTCCGGCTTCGATAAGATACTTAACCAGGGCACGTCCCCTCGAAAGATCCACCTCTTCGTTCTCATCGAACGTGGTGACCATTGCGGGGATTACCCCTTTGATAGCTGTAATGTCAAAC
>CAZGOK010000316.1:0-2255 GCA_964527665.1 uncultured Sphaerochaeta sp. | reverse complement strand
TCATATTGGATGCACACAACAAGGTCACCTATGTGGAGTATGTTCCTGAGGTAACTGATCATCCAGACTATGAGGCTGCACTCAAAGCACTACAAGCATAACAAAGTGGGTTTTTACAGTAATCCCGGGTTACAAGTCTTTGTAATCCGGGATTTTTCTCTTTTGGATGATTGATGTCCCCCTTATACCATCACGTATCCTTCCTCGAGTACGTAGGAAAGGGGGTGAAGCATATCATCCTAGGTGAAAAGGCACGGGAAATACGGCTTCACTAGCAGGGATGGGAACTTCAGAACCAAATATTTCTTGGAGAGAGCTGACAAACAAAAGAGATATTTCAGGGAATTCTGTGGTCATCCCTGCATAATCTTACAGACAAACGTCCGTCTCCTTGGCCCGTCAAATTCACAAAAGAAGATTCCTTGCCACATTCCAAGGGCAAGCTTTCCCCTTTCAATAGGAACTGTGACACTTGTGCCCATGACTGATGCCTTCAGATGGGCTGCTGAATTGCCTTCACGATGCAAAAACCTTCTGTCATCAGAAAAGGTAGAGTCCAGAGCAAGCAAAAGGTCATGCACAACATCTGGATCCGCATTTTCATTGATCGTGATTCCAGCAGTGGTATGAGGGCAATAGATGATCGCAAGTCCTTCAGTAATGGGGTGGGAGTCAATATACTCCTGGATTCTGTTTGTGATCGGAACAAACCCTTCGCGTGGGGTGGATAGAGAAAAATCTTTTATCATGTGGCCATTGTACAATGGTGTATAGGAGGAGAGCAAGGAAGCTTTCTCAAGGCAGGGGACATGTGAACCCATATATCCTTTGTGTCGTTACGGTCTGGATATGTGCGTACACATCTTGTAAGTAAGGCTCTTCCAGGTTCAAGAATCACTTTTCTCTAGGTATTTGAGTTGAATTCGGATAGGATATTGGGTGAGTTAATGATAACGTTAATAAGGCCGGTCATTGGTATGATCCAAGCAATAAGTTCAGCTTTTCCCGTGAACACTGTTAGAATCTGTATTTGGAAGTGAAACGTTGACTGAGTATCCACTGATTCGTAAGGAGCCCTGATATGTCCTATTCCCCAAGATTGAGTTCAGGCTTTACCTTTGCAAGAAACCGTAGTTCGTTTATATCTCCCCAGTCGGGGATGTGCTCGTTTTGCACCCAGGATTGTGATGGCACCTGTGAGATCGCACAGGCTTCTGTCTTGGGAGCCCAAACAGTGTATCCGACAACAACTGGAAGCAATCAGATCGCATCGGAAAAAGACTATCCCATTGATTTTTCCCACTTCAATATCAATGGCCGGGTTTTTGGTGCGCAAGGAGCCAAAGAAACAGAGGCCGAAGCCACTATCTTCAATGTTTCCCTGGAAAGGACGTATGGATCCTGTCATCCGATAAAGATGGCAATGCCTGTGATCTTGCCTGCCTTGATAAAGCTTAACTGGCAGGACTACTTTGCAGGAGCGGCCATGGCAGGAGTGAGCTGTGTGATAGGTGAAGATGCCAGAAACAAAGATCCGAATCTCATCATCACCGATGGGAAGATTACGGATTTTCCTTTGCTACAAGAGGCTTTTGACTGCTTTGATCACTATGACAGGGGGTATGGGCAGATAGTCCTGCAATGTAATGTGGAAGATACCCTCATGGGAGTTCCCCGGATTGCCATAGAGAAATATGGGATCAAGGCCATTGAAATTAAGTTTGGACAAGGGGCAAAGGGCACCCAGCCCGTTGTGCGGGTCAAGGATCTTGAGAGTGCACTGATCAAGCAGCACAGTGGTAATCTTGTTCATCCCGACCCCAGTGATCCTTCCATTCAAAAAGCTTATCAAAACGGTGTGTGTCCGAACTTTTATACCTATGGCAGACTGCCCATGTGGACAGAAGCTTCTCTGATGGCCCATATAACCCAATTGCGGGATATTGGGGCCCAAAACATATATTTCAAGATGGCGGGATATGACAGGGTGGATATTGAGCGGGTTCTTCGCATAGCCTGTGCGGCAAAGGTTGATATGGTCACCTTTGACGGGGCTGGTGGCGGCTCAGGATACAGCCCTTCAAAGATGATGAACGAGTGGTCCCTACCCACCATATGCTTGGAAGATGCTGTGGTTCGCATATGTGAGAAACTAAAAACCGAAGGGTACTCGCTGCCAGCCATCGTGATGACTGGTGGATTTGCAAGTGAAGACCAGGTGTTCAAAGGCCTTGCGTATGGCGATGGCCATGTGC
>CAZGOK010000315.1:0-2264 GCA_964527665.1 uncultured Sphaerochaeta sp. | reverse complement strand
TCGAAGAGGTTCTCAAGCAGACTCCCGCCAACAAGCGGATGCTCTGTTTCTCAGCTACCATGCCTGCCCCTATCCGCAGACTAGCCGAACGATTCATGCAATCACCCCAGCTTGTAAAGATTGAACAGGATGCAGTCACCGAAAGCCTGACCGACCAGCTCTATATAGAGCTTCGTGAAGGCGACAAGTTTGAGGCCCTGACCAGGATCATCGACATGGAAGAGAGCTTCTATGGCCTTATCTTCTGCCGCACCAAGCTGCAGTGTGATGAGATCGGACGCAGGCTTTCAGAAC
This sequence comes from uncultured Sphaerochaeta sp., assembly GCA_964527665.1. Taxonomy (GTDB): domain Bacteria; phylum Spirochaetota; class Spirochaetia; order Sphaerochaetales; family Sphaerochaetaceae; genus Sphaerochaeta. The sequence continues at coordinate 1,970 of CAZGOK010000315.1, read as the reverse complement.
GTGGATATGGTGCTGAACCTTTGCATGGAGACCTCTCACAGAAACAACGTGAGCTGATCCTCTCCAAGATGCGGGACAAGTCCATCAATATTGTGGTGGCAACTGATGTTGCAGCCAGAGGTATTGATATCCAGGACCTAACCCACGTCATCAACTTCTCCCTCCCTGAAGATCCTGAAGCTTACATTCACCGCGTAGGCCGTACCGGAAGAGCAGGAAAGAAAGGCACGGCAATTACCTTTGTAGCAACACGTGAGTTCAAGCGTTTTACCTTCATCAAAAGGGCTTCAAGGTTTGATATCCGTAGGGGCACCGTCCCTGATGCTGATGATATCATCAACATCAAACGTGAAAGAATTCTTGCCACCCTTGCAACACTTGCAGACAAGGATGTCAACTATGACCTGTTCATGCCCCTGGCTACCCAGATGCTGGAAGGCCATGATCCTGAAGAACTCGTAGCTGCATTGCTTGAGCACTTCTACAGTGATGAGCTTGATGTATCCAAGTACAGGTCCATCGGTGGAGGCCAACGTTCCCGTGACGATCGTGATGATCGTGGTGGGGACCGCAGAGGTTTCTCTGAAAATGATGGGTTCACCAGACTCTTCATCGCACGGGGCCGCAAGGATGGCCTGGACAAGAGACAGCTCATCGATTACCTCATGGATCAGGCAGGGGCCCAGGATAGGGATCTGCAGGATGTATCGGTACGCGACAACTTCTCCTTTGTCTCTGCTCCTGCAGAAGTTGCAGAAAAGATCATACAGGTATTCTCTGACCGTGGTTCTGAGGGCAGGCCCCTCGTAACCAGGGCAAAGCCCGATAACCCCAATGGGAAGAATCTTTCAGGCAGGACCCGAGGCGACAGGTATGAAGACCGTCCCTACCGTGAAGGAAGACCTTCCAGAGGTGGTGGCGGTGGCTACGACCGTTCACCAAGACGCAGGGAAGGTGATGACTACCAACCGTATGGTCGTGATTCACGACCAAGCGATGGCGATCGTCCTGCCTATGGCGGTGGAGGAGACCGTGACCGTTACAGTTCACGACCTCGCCCTGCAGGCAACAGAAGCTTCCCGTCAAAGAAGCGCTATAGGGACTAACTTCCCATTCATCCCCCCAATCATTCACATGGTTGGGGGTTTCTTTTTCCCCTAACCTTCCCCAAAGCCATGGAATGGGTTTCTTTTTCAATCTGAGCTATGGTATGATTATCTGAGCAATTCAAAACAATCATGGCCCATATTCTATTTGGGTGGGTATACGTAGGAGCATCATGAAATTTGACATCTTGTCTTTCGTTGGAAAGCACAGCAAAACCACCTTGGCATGCATTGCCATTGTCACCATATTCTTTCTGTATCATGCAGTATCCCTCGAACTCAGTGGAGACTACTCAGACCTGTTGTACCAACTGGAGGACACGAAAGTCTTTGAAGGAGGAACTGGTCAGGCCGACCCTACGATTCAGCAATCTGAGAGTAAGAACCTCATTCTCGATACACAAGTCCTCAATGCCTCCCCCAACCTGAGAGCAAGCACAGATCCTTCCCTCGCTTCTGGCGAGAATGAGGAGGACTACCCGTATACTACATCATACCTTGTCATGGTAGAGGCAGAGAATCTCTATACCGCAGAGAACCTCACCCTCATTGAAAAGACCATGACTGAATTGAGTTCTACCAAGGAGTTGAGCGAAAGCTCCTCGGTACTTACCTTCGTCACCTTGGAAAAGCGGGGAACACGCCTGATGAGTGTTCCTTTCGCCCCGAACCAGGGCCGTCCTCTCTGGACAGATGAGGAAGCTGCACTTTTGAAGAGTCGGGTGGAACAGGACCCCATCATCAAGAACTATCTGGTAAGTGAAGACATGACGGGCATGCTCTTCTCCTTTGAGACCTCAGCCTTCTCTGATGCCAGGGAACTTGAACTCGCGGCAATGCTCACGTCGCTTCATGATGCCGGCA
>CAZGOK010000314.1:0-2270 GCA_964527665.1 uncultured Sphaerochaeta sp. | reverse complement strand
CGGTGGAGAGCATCTCCGTTACTGCGGCATTGGGAATGCCTGCCATGATCCAGGCACCGTCGAGCTGCTTGTTTCGCATCAGGTCAATGGCTTCTGTAAAGCCGACATACTGTACCTTCAGGGCGTCAGGGTAGTTTACCCCGCTGGTCTTGAGGTGGATGCTGGTCTCTACCTCTGTTGTCGATCCAGGAGCTCCTGAGGCAAAGCGCTTGCCTGCTAGGTCTGTAAGTGAATTGACTCCACTGTTGTCGGTTACTACAACTTGGTTAGGGTTGGAGTAGAGGCCGATCATAACCCGCAGGTTGGGGTTGGCCCTTCCTTCGAAGGAGCCTATGCCGTTGAAGGATTCGTACATGATGGAGGTGACGGCTACTCCGAGCTGGGCTTCTCCGTCAGCGATCATGTTGAGGTTTGCAATTCCACCGGCACTTGCCTGGGCACTGGCACGGACGTTGGGAAGCTTGGTGTTCCACATGTTGCTCATGGCAGCTCCGAGAGGGTATACAGCCCCTGTTGTAGCTGCTGTGGGAAAGTTGATGACGGTTTTCTGCACCTTGTTCTCCTGTGACCCTGCTGCAAACAGGGACACGGGGATCAAGAGGGCTACAATTACCAGTAGTGTAAGCAATTTGGTCTTTTTCATAGTAATTCTCCTTGGTTTTGTGATCTATTCTGAATGTATTGGATGACGATGATAGTTGCCGCGATCAGCAGTGCGGCAAGGTCGGTGACGAGCTTTGTCTCGATGAACAACAACCCTGCTACGACAAGCAGGACCCGTGCGATCATATTGAGCCTGGCAAGCAGATAGCCTTGCAATCCTGCAGACAGGACAATGACCCCTATCGAAGAGGTCAGCACTGCCCGTAGGGTGATCAATAGGGGTGTATTGGCTACCGTACCCAGCAAGAGGATTGGATTGTTCAGGAAGAAGAAGGGGAGTATGAACCCGGTCAGACCCAACTTGACCGCTATGAGGCTTGTCTTGGTCTGGTCTGAATCAGCTATTCCACTTGCTACATAGCTGCTCATCGCCACCGGGGGTGTGATATTGGAAAGACAGGCATAGATGAGGCAGAACATATGGGCTGCCATGGGGATGGCCCCAGCTTGTATAAGCACTGGTACGGAGACTGTGGAGACGATGACGTAAGCCGCCACTCCAGGGACCCCCATGCCCAGGACAATGCTCATGAGCATGACCATGAACCCGGCAAGGTAGAGTTGGCCCTCCCCGACGACGCGCAAGATGATATAGCCGAAACTCAGGCCCAGGCCGGTAAGGGAGACCGTACCGATTATGACCCCTATGATGGCACAGCTCATGCCAACGGCAATGGCAGAGCGTGATCCTTCGACTGTAGCCTCAACGATGACCGACCAGGTCATCCGTGTCTCCTTGCGCAGCCAGGAGGCAAAGACGGTGGCAAAGATGGAGACCACTGCAGCAAAGAGGGGGGTGTAGCCAACACTCAAGAGCCCGATCAGGACCACCAGCGGAATGACCAGGTGCCCTTGTTTTTTGATAACTTCTATCGCCACGGGGATGTTCTCTTTGCTCAGCCCGGAGAGGCCAAGGCGCTTGGCTTCAAAATGTACTGCAAAAAGGAGGGTGAGGTAGTAGAGGAAGGCAGGGATACAGGCTGCAAGCAATACCGTAGCGTAGGAGACTCCCATGAACTCAGCCATGACAAAGCCTACGGCCCCCATGATCGGAGGTGCAAATTGCCCTCCGGTTGAGGCAACTGCCTCAACAGCGGCGGCAAACTCCTTCTTATACCCTGTTTTCTTCATCATCGGGATGGTGATGGTCCCCGTCGTCGCCACATTGGCGATGGCCGAGCCGTTGATCATACCCAATAGGGCACTGGCAAGGACGGCGACCTTTGCAGGTCCACCGGCAGTTCTTCCTACCATGGTCAGGGCAATGTCGTTGATGAATTGACTGAATCCACTATGTTTAAGGTATGAGCCGAATAGTACAAACAGGAAGATATAGGTTGCACTGACGCCAATTCCGACACCAAAAATCCCTTGGCTACCCCAAATCATATGGTTGAGGACCCGTTTCATGCTGAAGCCCACATGCCCAAGTTCGCCTGGGATAAATTTTCCTAGGAAGTTAAACAGGAAAAAGACCAGACCGAGATAGGCAAGGTTTTTACAGGCCCGTCTGCCCCCTTCAAAGATAAGGAACATGGCAAGCGCTGCTATCACAAGGTCGAATGGCAGTAGGTAGCCTCCACGACGGGCTACTACTGTATAGTTTT
>CAZGOK010000313.1:0-2289 GCA_964527665.1 uncultured Sphaerochaeta sp. | reverse complement strand
TGGCCCTCCTCCATGATGGTGAGGTCAGCGGCGAACTGGGTGTCAAACACCTTGGAAAAGCCAAGACGGCGTAAGCCTGCTACCATCTGGCCGGTCACCAGGGCCCCCCACTCCATCCCCATGGCCTCACCTATGCCCACGCGGATGGCAGGGGCTGTCTGCACGATGGTGGTGAGGTTGGGGTTTGCAATGTCAGAAAAGACCTCCTCGATGTGGCTGCGCTCGGTAATCGCCCCGGTGGGGCAGACCAGGGCACACTGGCCGCAGTTGGTGCACACTGAGCTGCCAAGGCCCCTATCGAGGAAGGTGGAGACCTTGCTGCGTAGCCCCCGCCCTACGATGTCGATGGCATGCACCCCCTGCAAGTGGGCACAAACCTCCACGCAACGGTTGCACAGGATACACTTGTTGGGGTCGCGCACCAGCGAGGACGAGCTGTAGTCCAAAGGGAGCAGCTTCCCCTTTGTCCGCTGGAACCTGCTTTCACGCACCCCGAGCTGCTGGGCAAGGCTCTGCAGTTCACAGTTGAGGTTACGCTCGCACGTGAGGCACTCAAGGGGGTGGTTGGCAAGCACCAGCTCCAAGTTGAGCTTCCTGGATGCGCGGATGCGCTCGTTGTTGGTGGTGACCTCCATACCGGGCAATGCAGGAGAGACGCAAGACCTCACCAACCTCCTGGAGTTTTTCACCTCAACGACACAGATGCCACACGATCCGTGGGAAGATACATCCTCAAGATGACAGAGTGTCGGTATCTTGATGCCCACCTGAAGGCAGGCGTCCAAAATGGTGGTCCCCTTCTCGACGCTCACCTCCTGAGAGTCTATGCGTAGCGTTATCAACTCCTTAGGCATGTGCAACCTCCTCTCGTTCAGTGTTGCGAATATCACAGCGCAGGCATCTGCAGGCCTCCTGGCGTGCCTGTTCTCCCAGATACCCCCTGTTCACCTCGGCAAAGTTGCCGCGCCGCTCGGAAACCTTCAGATGCCGGGGGGCTATGGGCCTGATCGCCTCTATCTCGGTGGGGACCTCGTTGGTATAGGAGAACTCCTCAAAAAGGGAGGCGAACCGATTCTTCCCCGTCAGGTCATAGTCGATGACAGCGGCTGCATCCTTGGCATACCCCATCGCCTCAGCTGCGGTGGAGGGTCCGGTAACGACATCACCGATGGCATAGACCCCTTGCAAATTGGTCTTGAAGGAGTACCTTCCGATGGAGGCATTCCCCCTTTCTGTGGTCTCAAGCCCTTCTCGCATCAAGAGGCCGTCATCGACCTGTTCGCCAATGGCAACGATAACCGTGTCACAGGGAATGCGCCGTGTCTTGCCTGTGGCAAGGCTCTTTCTTCTACCCGATAGGTCATACGGACCGCCTTCCATCTCCATAACCTCGAAGGCCACAACATGACCGGCATCATTGCCGATGACTTGTACTGGAGCGCTCATGAAGGAGAACTTGATGCCCTCCTCCATCGCTTCCTCAATCTCGGTCTTGTTTGCAGGAAGGTCCTCCTTGGCACGACGGTAGGCGACGGTTACAGAGCACCCTCGCCGCCAGAGGGTGCGGGCAGCATCGATGGCAACGTTGCCTCCCCCTACGATGACAATGCGCTCCCCGATCGCTACAGGCTCCTCTTTCTCCAGCTGCTCAAGCAGGACGGTCCCCTGCAATACCCCTTGCAGCTCGATGCCGGGGATCTGCAGCTCCATATGGCTGTACGCCCCCACAGCAAGGATTACCACCGAATACGTATCCTGCAGGGCCTTCAGTCTGATCTGGTTTCCTAGCTCTGTGTTATAGACAAACTTGATGCCCAGCATCCCGAAGATCTCCAGCTCTTTGTCCAGCACCTCCTTAGGAAGGCGGTAGGAGGGGATGCCGTAGCGCAACACCCCCCCAGCCTTTTCTTGAGCGTCATAGATGGTAACCTCGTGTCCGAGCCTGACTAGGTAGAAGGCAGCTGCAAGCCCTGCAGGGCCCGCCCCCACTATGGCTATGGATGTGCCTGTCGGGGGGTGCTTGCCTTCGACAAGCTTCTGGTAGATAGTCTCTTCCCTTCCCATCTTGTAGATGGTGTCTGCAAGATAGCGGTGGATCTCCCCCTGATGGACAGCTTGGTCTATGCTTTCACGCCTACACCTCATCTGACAGTGGAAGTGACAGATCCTTCCTATGGTCCCGGGCAGCGGGTTGTCCTGAAGCGTGGAGGCGAAGGCCTCCTCAAGGCGGTTCTCCTTCAGCAGCTGGATGTAGGCAGGGATATCCATGTGCATGGGACAGGAGTTGGA
>CAZGOK010000312.1:0-2318 GCA_964527665.1 uncultured Sphaerochaeta sp. | reverse complement strand
CTTTGCATACTCGGTAATGACAATCTCTCCATGGAGTGTCATGGAGTGGCTGCTGGCGCTTCGCTCGGATGAGGGAGCGCAGATCCAGACATCGTGGCCGGCCTTCACCAAAGCATCGGACAGCACAGCCAGTCCTTCACTTCGATACCCATCGTCATTCGTCAGCAGTATTCTCATCTATGCTCAGGGAGCACAACTTTTGCAGCTTCATGCCCACCATAGATATACCAGCGTGGGTGGAAACCAAAGATATGCTCGTAGTCCTCCAGACGGCTAATATAACTTGGAAGCGCCTGTTTACTCAAGAGGACCATGATGTTGCCGGAAAAACCATTGGAAATCTGCACAGAGCCTAGACATCCATTGAGCTCTGAAGCACGTTTGGTAAGCCAGTCGACTTCCGGGCAGGTGACCTCAAGCAGGTCCCTCAGACCTGCCTGGACACGGTTCATCAGCTTGCCGTACAAAGAGGCGTCCTTGGAGGCCAGCAACGATGCCGCGTCATTGGCCAGATGAGACTCCATCAGGACATACTCACAGATATGACGGGCTTCCTCATCAAGGGGAACGATGCGTGCCGAGAGCTCGCTTTCCGGGAAGTCACGCAAAAAGCCTCCGCTTTTCAGCTCCTTGAGCTTGCCGAATGCACGCTCGATGGCCCGCTTTTTGCTGTTGATCTCCTCCCTCATTGCATTGGGGGAAATCTTGCTGTCCACCACAATGGCGACATACTCGTCATTTTCTTCGGTAAAGGGAAAGGAAATCTCCTTATAGGTGACATGCTGCAGGTCGAAGAAGAGTATCCTGGAAGGCTTCCCGTTGAGCATCGTCAAGAGGTCGCTGACCCTGCAGCTCTCATTGTTGAAGGTGGTACTGGCTTGGTAGGCTACCCTGATCATGGAAGTCATACTGAGGGCAAGGCCCAATAATGCATCGAGGGCGATGACAGTCCCAAGCGAGCAGGCGGTGCTGACCATCTGGTTGTCACTATACAGGAGGTTTCCCTCCACCGTTATGTTCAATCCGGTGAAGGAGACGCCTTCGTTGGCCAGAACAGCGATGACACCCTTGAGGTAGTTGCCCCATCGGTCTTCCTTCCGGTACTTGATATTCCCCAAGGAGAAGCGTTTGCGGTCGTTGAGCGTGGCATTCGTCAGCCTTACCAGCTGGTCGTCACGCAACGAGACTGCTACAAAAAGCGTCGAGGCATCAGTACCGACCAAAGACCATCCCTTGCATGCATCCGCATAGCTACCCAGCAGGGTACACGTACCCGGCACTTGAGCTATTACGAGAGGAGTCTCTCCGTACTCTTTACTATGTTGTTTGATGACGTTATCCATGCCCCAACCTAATTTTTATGGGTCAATTTTAGGATACTTGGCGGCATAATGCAACAAAAAACCTACTTTTGTATAGTTTGCTGACCGAGCATTTCTCAACCCACTCGATAGATGCACGAACTGTGTTGCAAATACCTTAAAAAAGCCACCATTGCTGGCGGCTTCTTTGTGCATGATTATTTTTCCAGGCCGTAGCGCTTCTTAAAGCGTTCGATACGTCCAGCGGTGTCAACCATTTTTTGGGTACCGGTGAAGAAGGGGTGGCAAGCAGAGCAAATTTCCAGCTCCAGGCTCTTGGCAGTTGTCTTGGTCTTGATCACGTTGCCGCAAGAGCAACGAATTTCAACCAATTCATAGCGGGGGTGAATTCCGTCTTTCATGTTCAAATTCCTCCAGGAATATGTAATCTGCTGGCTGTACGCAGCAGACTGGTTTCAAATTCTCTTGGTCCTAATAGCCTGCAGAGTTCGTAGGAATCCCGGTATTAATAGAGCGTAAGAACGCCTCATTATCCTTTGTCTTCCGGATTTTGTCAATGAGGAACGGAGTCATCTCTTGGTCGTCCATATCATTGACAGCATTACGGGTGAGCCAGATCCTGGCAGCTTCATCAGGAGGCAGCAAGAGGTCCTCACGCCTGGTTCCACTTTTCTTGATGTTGATGGCCGGGAAGAGTCGTTTGTCTGCGAGCCTGCGGTCGAGAATGATCTCGTTGTTTCCGGTACCCTTGAACTCTTCAAAAATAACCTCGTCCATCCTCGAACCGGTTTCGATCAAGCCAGTTGCAATAATGGTGAGGCTTCCGCCGAACTCAATGTTACGGGCAGCTCCAAAGAACCGTTTGGGTTTATGCAGGGCGTTGGAGTCGACACCACCGCTGAGGATTTTCCCGCTCGCAGGAACCGTCTGGTTGTAGGCGCGGGCGAGACGGGTGATTGAATCAAGCAGAATGACGACATCCTTCTTGTGCTCAAC
>CAZGOK010000311.1:0-2320 GCA_964527665.1 uncultured Sphaerochaeta sp. | reverse complement strand
CAGTATAGTGTAGGAGCATAAGGGGGTTATCGTTTTTTACCGCGTAGTATGTAAGGGTCTTCCCTATTAGGGTCAGGGACTGCTTTTCTGAGGGTATCGTAATAATCATCAATGGGAGAGAGGTCAACTTTACCAGGGAGCATTGCATCCCAGTCTCTATCAGTCTTACAGGTGCCAGCGTTGCTGAAGAGGTGAGTTAGATATTTTTGAGGGTCAAGATTCACAGCCTTGCAGGTCTCAACCAACGAATAATAGAGGGCTGAAGCTTTTGCTCCCTGGGGAGTAATACCGTGAATTTTTAATTAATTCTACTAATAATTCTTCAATATTTTCATAATTATTGCAAATATATGGGGTTAACATATATCTTGCCTCTCAAGTTTATAGTATAATCTACTAAGAACTAAAGAGGGGAGAAACATATGGCCAGACCTGCAAGGACAGACGGAAAGATCAGCGTTACCCTACACCTGGACAAGGGGCACAGGTATGCCTCAACGCAGCCTTTCACCATAGATCCGGTCACCGGCAGGAAGAAATACTCCAAGGTGCTATGGGGCCATGTGACTGAAGACCTCCGGTTCCTTCCCAACTTCAAGCTAGAGAATTCACCCAAGGTGTGGGACACACTCGACTTCCCCCCTGAGTGGGACATCTCCAAGATGGACGAGCTCAGGGCACTGCATAAGAAAGGACAGAAAAAGTTGGGGAGGCCCGCCTATGATGGGGAGGACCTCAACCGTTCGTATGGTGACATCTGGTTTCTTGAACAGGTTGCCGAAAAGGTTGGGGTGCGCAAGGACCTCGAGTCCGTCTTTGGTGGGGACAAGGCAAAGGTAGATGATGTCCTCACCTTGGCCTTTTTCCCCTACATCACCGAATTCAACTACAACAGGGTGGAGAGGTGGCAACGCATAGCCAAGGCTCCCTCCAGGAGGAATCTTTCCGCCACTGCAGTCACCTTGTTCACCCAGAGCCTCACAGAGCAGAACAGGATGGATCTGATCACAAGAAGGGTTGCCAGAATAGGCAAAGATGATGTGGTGGCGGTCGATTCGACCTCCAAGAGCAGCTACGGTGACCACCTTGCCTTCATCAGGTGGGGCAAGAACAAGGAAGGGGTGGAGCTTCCCCAGACCAATGAGATTGTGGTCTACAGCCTCAGGACCCATATGGCAATATACTACAGGTCATTCCCCGGCAACATGACCGATTCGCGCACCCTGGCCATGATATACAAGGACCTTGAGGATGCTGGATTCAAGGGCATCCCAATGATAACGGACAGGGGCTATGAGAAGATCGAGACGCTGGAAACGGAGATTCTCAAGGGAAGGCCCCTCATCATGTGCACCAAGACATCCCAGAGGATAGTCACTGATGTGATCGATTTGCTGGGAGTGATGGAGACGGGCCTCAGGCCCGACTGCATGGAGCTCGACATTGAGGAGCAGATATACTGCTACCAGTGTGACGTCAAATATGACATGGTCACCAAGCATGGTACCATCAAGCCTACCAAAGGCCTCAGGCTGAACCTGTACCTGGATTCCGTACGGAGAAGCCGGGAATGCATGAAGGTCGAATCCGATGTCAAGCAGCAGGGTCTGGATCTCAAGCAGGCACTTGCCGACGCCACCATTGTCAGGGATGTGGATGCCTTCAACAGGGAGTTCTCCTACTACAAGGTCAGCATTGACAAAGACACCAGTAGGCTGACCGGATATTCTGTAAACAGTGTCAAGGTAAGCAAGACTATTAGGCTTTCCGGCTACATCGCAATCACCACGCTAAAGGTTGCCGGTGATGCCATGGAAATATGGAGATTGTATAGGCTTCGTGATGAGCAGGAGAAATATTTCTGTCAGATGAAGACCCAGATGGTGAGTGGCAGGAACCGGACCTGGTCGGAAGAAGGCTATGAGGGAAGGCAACTCATCGCCTTTGTAGGGCTGATACTGAGCTCCTACATAAAGTACATCTGGAAAAGCACAGGCTTGTGCAAAAAGGTCTCCACAACCCTCGAGATCCTAGATGAGATGCGTTCTATCCGGTGCATTGAGCACACCAACAAGGCAAAGTTCATCACCCCATTCGTGGGGAACCAGCTTACCATATGTGAGGCGTTTGGATTTGAAGTCCCGAAGGGTTGCAGCCCTGACTACAAGTCTAAGAGACATGTGGAAAAGAAGAAAAGAGGCAGACCGAAAAAGGTACTGACTGAGGCTCCAAAGAGTTCCTAGTAGAAAAAATTAAAAATTCACGTTACAAGGACTCCGAAGATATGCTCATGACGCAGGCACTCCTTGACTGCTATGGC
>CAZGOK010000310.1:0-2340 GCA_964527665.1 uncultured Sphaerochaeta sp. | reverse complement strand
TAGGACCACGTATGTAAGAATTGGTTGTACATGGTGAGAGTTACTCTGTTTCCTGTCCAGCGGTACAAGATACGGGATGTCGAGTTGTTGCGCAAGATTTTGCACTTCATCGCTGATTCAGTTGGAAGCACTATCTCTGCAAAACGCATTGCAGATTATTTCAAGAGCCAAGCGAGATCTGTCGATATGAACACGGTCTATACCTATCTTGACGCATTGGCAAGCTCTTTTCTGATAACCAGGGTCCAACGCTATGATATACAGGGAAAAAAACTTCTGAAAACACAAGAAAAGTACTATCTGGCGGACACCGGTCTCCAACATGCTGTCTTTGGGTATAGGGATAGGCACATCTCTGGCATATTGGAGAACATCGTCTACAACGAGTTGGTCAGACGAGGATACACAGTGTACATCGGAAAACTGGGCACCCAAAAGATAGATTGTATTGCAGAGCAATGAACGTTGAAATACTCATGTTACTCGCAACAACGAATACTCAGCAGCAAGTGCTTCATTCAGGACTACGATCGAACTAGGTCCGAAATTCCATGTCTTGGTCATTGAAAGGAGCGACTTGCGTAGTGCATCCTGTATTGGAGGTAACCACTCCTCTGCATGTCCATGGATAACAAGGATACAACGAACATTGCACCGAGAAAGATCAATCGAATGCATGGATGCTGGCAAGAGTGCCTCTCTTGCCCCATGCCGCTCTAGAATTGCTGCGAAAAGTAGCGATACGCCATTGATCATCTTCTCGCTGATTTCACTGATGAACGTAGAGAAGTCATCTTGATTCTGAGGTCTCGGAGAACTATGCTTCGCTTCAACCAAACAAAGAACAGGCTCTTGATGGTAATTTGGCCTGTTGAGCACGAATTCAACCATCTTCACCCCATCCCCAAGATTCGTGTATGGTGGGCATCTTTCAATAGGGAAACATTCGGACTCCGAGAATGGGCCGAAAGTCATTTCTGATTCAAGTATGGTAAAGCTCATGATAACGATAACTCCACTTCTTCTTTGTACAGGTTAATGGATTCATTGATAATTGAGTTATCTGGTATCCCGTGGATTAGATTATCGCTCTTCCAGCCCTTGCCGTCAGCTGAGAGAACAGGAATGGACATGTGGTGTTGCTGAGAGAGGAGAAACAACTTCTTGACCACAAAGTACGAGTGACTGGCTAGGAAAAATTGGATGCCGCTTTTTGCCAGTACCACAATAATCTCCATAAGCTCAGAAATTGCCTTTGGATGAAGGGCCGACTCCGGTTCGTCGATAAAGATTATCGAGCTGGTATCAAGGTACCGGTTACTGAGAAGCGTATCCAGGATAGCGATTTTCTTAACTCCTTCAGCAGTAACCCCGATAGCAAACTTTTGATTTCCCTTGCGGAAACTCCATCGGCCAGTCTCCTCCTCGTGTTCGATCCGTCCACCGATAATACCAAGAAGACTCTTTCGGGCATCGGCAAACTCCTTGTAGTTTTTACCCTGTCGGGGTGACTGCCTGAGAGCTCTAGCAAGATCCACATAGGTATCATCAAAACCAAATGATTTGTCTGTCTCCCTTGATTTCAAAATAATGCTGTGAAGAGATAAGACCTCTTTGGCTGGCAGGAAGATTGAGTTGCTTGACCGAGGGTCAACATCATTTTGCAAGGAAAGAATCTGTTTGGTTGTATCCCTGCCGAATTTGTACATGAAATTCTTCTTATCTACATGTACAGAAAAGGAAAGGGCGCCATCAGAGCCTTTGGTAACCAGATCACCGATTTTATCGCACTGGAACGTCCAATATAACTTCTGTGCAAGAATTTCTGTCGCAGTACTCTGCACATCACCACGTCGATATTCTTCAAGAGTCCGCATGGCGGTATAGAGTGCTTTCAGCAGGAATGATTTCCCTGTATCATTGCCCCCAAGGACAAGATTGATTTGGCCAAGGCCCGACCATTTTAGGGCCTCTAGTGGTCCATAATTGTGTATATCTATCGTATCCAGCATGTATTGCTCCTTATTTCTATCAAGTATATCACGAATACAAGAGCGACGAACTCGTAAACAGAATCTGTACCAATTCAATTACATTATACGGTATACAATCACGCTTCTCAATAAGAGAGGAGATCTTACTGATTTGAAAAGAAACAACAGTCATTAGTTCGACAATCTACGAACCTGAAAGCAAAAGCACGACAAACCATGTATGTGTCAACGGAGCTCTTTACACCCTCCGGTAGGTTCTTCTATACCTGCGTATAGCCATCTTTTACTGCCTGTTCCATGGCTGCAAGCTCTTCATCGGTCAGAAAGTCAAAATATGCGGCTCTCT
>CAZGOK010000309.1:0-2346 GCA_964527665.1 uncultured Sphaerochaeta sp. | reverse complement strand
AAGGCCCTCGTCAAAGTGGGGAAGCCTGTTCCCCCTGTCCCTGAAGCACAGAAGTTCATTGTGGATTATTATGGATCAAGGATAGAGGTGAATTCTGAAAATGACCTGGTCGTATTGCTCAGGGGGATACGAATAGCAGCCTCTATCTAGTGGCACCGACAAAGTTGTAGGGAGTGGCCCTTGCTGGATCTGGTTTTGCAGCTAGACGCAAAGCACGGATTTCCCCCAGTTTGGCAAGATCGATCTTGTCCGGAAGCAATGCTTCCCATTCAGCATCGGTCTTGCGCCCAGGGCCGAATGTGCAGATCGCCTCGACATAGTCCATCGGGTTCAAATCCGAGCGTTTAGCTGTCTCAATAAGCGAATAGAAGAAGGCAGAAGCATCGGCTCCATCCACTGATTGGGCGAAAAGCCAGTTTTTTCTTCCAGTCGCGAATGCTTTAGCAATAAGCTCACACGCATTATTTGATGGAGTGGCCTCAACGACCTCAAGGTACGTACGCAGATAGGCTTTATACGTATCCAGATAGTCGATGGCCTTTGCCATCGCACCGGAAGGGGAATAGGAGTTGCGGATTTCATCCAACAGCTCATAGACCTTGTCTATAACATCATCTGAGGCTGTTTTCCTGACGGCAAGGAACTTGTCGGTTTGGATTTCACCAGAAAGGAGCGTCTTCCTATATTCCTCGTCGATGTCATAGAGCTTTGCAACTTCCTTTACAATCCCTAGGGCGTGGATGTTCTTCTTGTCTATCTTCAGGATCTTCTTGAACTGCCGGACCGCATGAACCCAACAGACGCAGTGCTTCTCATATGAGAGATAGCCCTTGAGCCCGTCAGTCATGAGATAGGAATTGTACCCGTACGTGCCGATGTCTTCGAAAAGCACTTTGCCTGAACGCCCTTGGATATAGTCAAGCAGCACAAGGCTCCGTGTCCTGTGGGTCTGTTTGTCATAGGTATCACCGATTGTGATGTACATGTATCCATTTTTCGATGGCTTACCTGAAGGTGCCTTCACATTCAGGACGGAGACCTTGGTCTCGTCCTTGCTCAAGAAGGCTGAATTGTATACCTGCTTCTTGAAGTACTTGATGAAGGGCAGCAACTCCTCGTAGTAGGTTATCACCCAGTTTGCAAGTTTCTGCCTCGAGAGGAAGAAGCCTTCCCTTCTGAAGATCTCTTCCTGCCGGTAGAGGGGGAGATGGTCGTCGAATTTGCTGACCACCACGCTTGCCACCAGACTTGGGGAGGCCCCGAGTGCATCGGTCTTGGCAGGAAGGATGATCTTCTTGTTGTCCTTTCCTGCCTCCACATCCAGTGCCTTGTACTGAGCATAGTAATGGCGTTCGACGGCCATCTTACGGGGAATGATTGCAATCTTGTCGATGACCTTGTCCTCGACTCTCTTATAGACAATGCCCTTTGCATCAGTAAAGGTATCCACGGCACCATCGGTATGGAAGACATCGCAGATAGGGGTATCGGCAGGAGCTGTGCAGGCATTGATTCTCGGGCGTTTCTTACGACTATGGGCAGCAATCTCAATGGTCTCTTCCATCACTGGCTGCCCAGCAAGTACCGAATCGAGAAGCTCCATCTCTTGGAATAGCCAGCCTACCTGCTCCGATGAGGGGACATAGCGCTCGGCTGTCCTGAGCTTGTAAAGCTCCTTGAGATTGGCTATTTCCATATCCTGGGTCTGAACGATCGTGACAAGATTAAGGACCAATGTAGCAAGGTCCTCCTGGGGCATCTTTGTCAAGCTTTCTTTCGTTATCTTCTTATCGTTCATGGTATTATGATAGCATAAAACATCATTCTATTCAATATATTTGTAAGATAAAATGGGTTTTAGGACATCATTTCAGCCAACATATTTGGGAGTAAATACAGGGAACTTCCTCCATACATCATTGCCTTTCAACAGCATGAGAAGGTTCGACACTTCGACCTGCAACGCCTCGTCTGTTGAGTTGGGCCATTTGAAAGAAGACCCGCATTCAAGACGCTTGATTATCTCGAGCCATCCATTGTTGTCCCATACGATCGCCTTGATTGTCCTTTTGCTTCTCCCACAGAAAAGAAACACAGCCTTGGTGAAAGGCTCAAGCTGCATTTCGTTCTGGACAATGTAAGCCAGGCTTGTTGATCCCTTTCTCATGTCAGTGACACCAGGTCTAATGTAAAAATCATAATCTTCAAGTTTAATTTCCATCTTTTGTCTCCATGTAGAGAGGATAGATGGTTTCATCTGAGTTTTGAATGGTGATTTATAGTCCGCTTACTATACAACAATGGCTGACAAAGAGAAGTTGTCACGCTTCCCTTCATCAGCCATCA
>CAZGOK010000308.1:0-2355 GCA_964527665.1 uncultured Sphaerochaeta sp. | reverse complement strand
GGTCAGTGGAGGCTACAAGGCCCTTCAAGGCTGCAAGGCCCTGCCCTGTGCCCACCTCTTTTCGTATCTGTAGGGAGAGCTGCTGCATCCTGGTAGCGAACTTCTCCAGCTCGGCATGCTCAGATGCAAGGTCAGCGAGCAGATGGCCCTGTGGATAGAGCGGCTTTGGATATGCATCCAAGGCCTTGCTGACAGCACGGATGAATTGGGCAACAGGATCAGCGAGGCTCTCCACATCTGAATTGCTTGCCAACCTAGCGTCCAGAGCATCGTTGACTTCAAAGGGGGTGGTACTGTGAAGGTCATCCTCATAGAGCTGAAATTCAGCCTTTCCTGCCTGTTTGGCGATAAGCAGATCGAGGTACTCTATGAGACGGAGAGTACGTACATTGTAGTTTTTTTGTAGGCTCATGGTTGACTCCCTCAAAGTGTGGTTTCATACTATCCATGTGGGTAGCACTTTGGTCAGTATATACCAAGGCCGGACAAAGGGAAGGGCTCTATTTTCATTAAGGAGGATTTCGGTCGATTCCAGTCGCTCCGATAGGGCTTTCTATGATCACGTCAAGAGGGTTATTATGAAGCATCATGTGAGGTCAGGTCTCATCATCGCCCTACTTCTATTCTCCACAGGCTCCCTCTGTGCTGACCCCTCGCTATACAAGCTCAGCCTCTTTGCCCATGAAAACGTCTGCACCACCTCCCCCTATGGGGGCATGCTCACCCTCAGCCTGGGCAAGGAAATCCTTGCCAGCATCCGTGTGCACCCTGCAGACACCACCATAGCCGTGCACCTGACACACATAGTCCATGGGCAAACCTCACCTATCAGGGGCTCCCTGTCGGGCAGCCTTACCTATCACAGCTATGGCAGGCACAACGGCACCACCTCGCTTCTGGCAGCCTATTTATTCCAAGCCAGCACCTCAAGCAAAGCTTTTCCCACCATTTTCAGTACAAGCTTAGGATTGTACGTCAGGAGCAGCTGGTCACAAAACTATGACAACAATCTCTGGAACCTAGGCCCTCATATCGCACTCTCAGTGAGCCAAGGGTTCTTTGACCGTCTGTATGCAACCCTATTCATGACCACCGACCTCCTGTGTATGCCTGAGAACAACTTTTCACCATGGTATGGGCTTTCTCTCGCTGTTAGCCTCAGTGAAAACCTGCTCTTGGTTATCAGGCCTTCGGTACGCTTCAGCGACCTCTTGTGGGAATCATGCTTTGTCACCGCAAGAGAGCTCTCCTGCTCCCTGTGCTGGACCAATGGGCCAAGCAGAAAAATGATGATGCAAACAGGGGGAATCTGGCAATGAAAAGATGCTCCTTACTGCTTATTCTCCTGGTTCTCCTCTTCGCCTGCTGTGACCTTGCTACCATACAGTTTCTCACAGGGGAGATTGCCTCCCCTGTGAGCAATACCTTCGTCACTACCGGGGCAGAAGAGAGCCCCTCATCCTTTACACTCCTACTCACCAGCGACCAGCATTTCACGCGAAGAGAGGGGGGAGTCCATTATGAGGAGGATCTCTTCCTCCAGTGGGTTGCAACCTACCAAAGCGATCATCCGGCAAGCGAGGAGGCAGAACACCTCACCCATATGATAAGTCTTGGCGACATCACCGAAGACGCCAGGAGTGAGGAGTTTACTTATTTTTCAGAGCATAGGGAAAAGCTTGCCGTACAGGGCATCACCACCTATGCAGTCAGGGGCAACCACGACATTCGTCCTGGCACCAATTGCACCGCTGATTGGAAAACCTATGTCAGCCCGTACAGCTACCAAGCTTTCGAGCATAGGGGAGTTTCCTTCTACCTGCTCGATACAGCAAACAGGACGTTGGGCAGAACTCAGTGGAGGCAGTTGCAGGAAGCTGTACAGCAGGACAAGCGGTCCAAGCTCTTCTTCTCGCACATGCCCCTCTATGGCAAGCCGTCCCTGTTCTACCTTGTCCTGGGGGACACCCAGGAACGGGAGAACCTCATCCGCTTGATGGTAGAGAACAAAGTATCCCTCTACCTCTGTGGCCACTACCATCAAGGGGATCTGCTCCATAGCTTCAGAAGGACAACCTCAGAGTTCATCTTAGGAGCATTCCATGGGAGGGACTCCCTTTTTGAAAAGACAAAACCCCGATGGTATCTGCTCTGTTCCAATGCTGAGGAGGGCACAATCACCATCACACGCTACCAGGTGGAAAGCGACAGGAGTATATCAGAAGCGGTGATGGCAGTGCTGCCAGTTGAGTAAAGCAAAGCAGTAGGATATAAATCTTCCCCTATCTTTGGTATACTGGGAGCAAGGAAGGAAAAACCTATGAAACATACACATACACCATATAAGATCATGAT
>CAZGOK010000307.1:0-2387 GCA_964527665.1 uncultured Sphaerochaeta sp. | reverse complement strand
ACAGCAGCGAGCATGTACATCCAACGTGGGGATGCAAGCGTCGGCAAGGCCATCATCGAGGAGTACCTTGCAGAAGAGAAAAAGAGTGAAGACAAGGTCTTGACCAATGTGGCCAAGACCATGGTCTCAATGGTCTACTGGATGGAAGGGGACCTGGCCAAGGCTACAGAGACGGCCAAGGCTGTCTTTGACAGTGGGCACCGCGACAAGAACCTGCTCATCAACTACGGCACCTACGCCCTGGAGGAAGGGGACCTGAAAACAGCGGCGATGCTCGTTGAGAAGGGCAAGCAGTATGAGAAGGAGAGTCCAGGCATCCATGACAACCACGGCTGGCTCTGTCTGCTTGAGGGCACGTGGGATGAGGCGAGCGAGCTTTATACCACCTTGGTCAGCCGGGGCCCATCCTTTCCCGAACCATACCTGCATGCGGCCCAGGTCAAGATACACTACGGCAAGGTCGGTGAGGCTATCGAGTTGTTGGACAAGGCGCTCCTGGCACGGTACTCCAACACCACAAGCATGAGCAAGGAGAAGATCACGGCCTTGAAAGAGAGGCTACAGGATCCGAAGACCAGACGATCCGGAGCTCTGGAGATTGAGCAGAATACCGCCCTTGTAGCGCTAGGCAAACTCCCCCCTCCCCTTATGGAGACCTTTGAAGAGGAGACGGAGCTCACTCTCTCCGGCTTTGCCCAGGAAAAGGTGACTGAAAAACCAAAAAACAAGCAACAGGCAAAAAAGCTGAAACTTGAGGATGATGACTACACCCCCAACACCGACCTCACTGAGGCCGATCTGGAGTATGCAAGAACGCATGGGGGTGAGTGACTAGTACCGGATAGTGAACCACAAGCCCCAGACAAAGCCGTTCACACTCTGATCCCATCCTCCGTAGAAGGTGATCGGCAGCGTCCTGATTCCCAACAAAGAGAGCTCTGTGTGCAGCTCAACTCCCAAGGAGAGAGAGGGCTTCCATGAGGCCTTCTCATGCCACAACAGGTCTATGTAGGCGGCGAGGCTGCTCTTTTCAAAGATGAACAGCTCGGCGATGGTAGGCTTGAAGTCCAAGGGAGCAACTCCCAGGGAGAGTGAGGTGACCACCAGGTGGTTTGCCGGGTTGCCGCCGACGGGCAGTGACGGGTCATGACCCTGGGCGTTAAGAAGTGCGCTGTTGGTGCGAAACCCATCAGAGAGGAAGAGCGGCACCTCTCCGTTACCATCGAGGGCAAACCTTGCCGTTGCCGATACATCGCCAAAGAGCCAGGTAGGTCTGTGCAACACCCTGGCGTTCAAGCTTCCAGAGAGAAAGCCACGGCTTTCGGTATAGTCTCCAAGCAACTGATAGGAAAAGGATGCCAGACCCCTCTCAAGGCCAAGGCCCCTTTTCTGCGGAAGGGTCAGAAGAGCTTCTAATGTGGTTGAAAGAAGGAATGTATTCTCCCTCCAGAAGGGGGCAAGGTTGCCCAAACCCGGATTTGAGAGGTGTTCCATTCCCCCCAGAAACCTGAGCCTGAGTGCATTGTCCACCAGGAAGATCCTGCCATCGAGCTGCAAGCCTGCTGAGAACAGATGGCTTTTGGTTGTCGTGTCCCAAGAAAGGGAGCTGTCCAGCGTACCCTTGAAGTGCTTGAGGAAGTAATAGTCCAGCTGACCACGTAAGGAAGGGGCTGCGCTCATGTTCATGTTTGTGAAGGTCTGAAAGGCCATACCTGAATTGATAAAGAGGTCTAGGTCCCCGCTACGAAGGGTGTACTTGATCCCCAGGGTGTTTGCATCTTTGAGGAAGGGGTCGTCATTACCACCCCGATCGATATCAAAACCCAATCCCAACAGGTGGGAGGTGTCACGCAGTTTGCTGTGCGAGAAGGTATTGTGCCGGTCCAAGGCTTGCTCTATCTTTTCGGTCAGGCGGGAACGGTGTGCAAGCAGCTCCTCATCCACATAGGTTTTGGGTAGGCTCTGCAAGGCTTCCTTGTGCAGGAGTGCTGAAAGGTAGCCCTTTGCAGCCAATTCATTTACTGCAGAGAACTCCATAAACGAGACATCTTCAACAGCACACCTGATCCAGATGGCGTCATTGAGGTGCTCCTTGAGCTCCTCAACCCCTCTTCTTCGCTTTGCTATGTCTATGGAGACATTGAGTATTGTCAGGGGGTT
Source organism: uncultured Sphaerochaeta sp. (assembly GCA_964527665.1). Classification (GTDB taxonomy): domain Bacteria; phylum Spirochaetota; class Spirochaetia; order Sphaerochaetales; family Sphaerochaetaceae; genus Sphaerochaeta. The sequence goes on along the minus strand of CAZGOK010000307.1, from coordinate 227 downwards.
ACGCAAATTGAGCGTATCCACATCATAGAAGGTCGTGGATACGATAACCGAGTCGGCATACTCATAGGCAAGGTTCACCGGAACCAGGTTGGTGATGCCTCCATCAAGGAGGAGGTGCCCATTGTACTCCACCGGGGGGAAGTAGACAGGCAGGGCATAGGATGCCTGCAACACTGTATAGAAATCCCCTTCTGCCATGTAGACCTGGCGCCGTGTCACCAGGTCCT
>CAZGOK010000306.1:0-2390 GCA_964527665.1 uncultured Sphaerochaeta sp. | reverse complement strand
GAAATGATCCCTTTTGCCCTGCATGCTCATCTGATGGCGGGATACCCATTTGCTGCTTGCCCTATAGCTGTAGGTAAGGTCATATGCTGGAGCCAAGCTCCAGGTGCCCGTTCTGTCCATAAGGAAGGAGATGTTCTTCACATGGTCATCCTGATTCCTGACTACAATATTGAAAACCATCCTTCTGAAGAGTTGTTCTCGACTTTTTTGTCCAAGGTTTAGGCGATCCATTACCTGGAAAGCCTGTTCGTAGCTGTAGGCATCACTCTGGTTGTAGTCAAAATGTGCTAGGGCTCCCAAGCTTTGCATGTGGATCTTCTGTCCATCATCCAGGCGGTCAAACCTTTTGGTCATGAAGTGGTTTCGCCCATTTTCAGAGAAGAGACGGCAGTCAGCCATAGTGATGTTGCACTCTTTTGCAAGCAGGGAGTACGCATATTCGATCAGGGTGAAGCCTTTGCTGTCAGAAACATCCCTATCGCCATTGCCTGTGATGCCGTCAAACTTCAAGAGCCAGTACTCAAAGCCCGCTGGTGCCGGTACCTGTCCAGATCGTGTCTCATGGGTTTTGGGATTGTATGCGATGACAGCCTTTGCCCGTGCTCCCCCGGCAGAAGACCCTACCTGCAGGATTTGCTTGAAGGCCTTGCTGTCCAAGTCACTGTCATTGGAATCGAGAAAAACAGAAACGGATTTTCTTTTTTCCAGCACGAGGGAAGCCAGTTCAACCAGGCGTCCCACATGCAACAAGGAAGAGCTTTGGTCCGCTTCCATGAGAGGGTAGTATTCCAAAGCCCCCATACCTCTGGTTCCTGTGTAACAGAGCCTGTCAATGGCGTTGAACTCTGACTCCTGTACTCCCTGGTGGGCTAACCAAGCCTGGATGACGGCATTACCAAAGGCGTCGGGCAGGCTGTCAGCCAGAAGGCCGGGAAGCCCATGAAAGGTGCCCTTGGACAGTTCGGGGAAGGAATAGGGCATTGCAGAGAGAGGCATCCTGAGAGGGGAGACCTCAATGTTGCTTGCAAGAAAGTCCCTGTCAAATTGGAATACACCAATATCTCGGCCAGGTATCAATTGTACAGCCCCGATTCTGGTATCCCAGAGTCTCACTTCAGCAAGGGTGTTCATCACTCATCTCCCCAAGTGAAAGGTTTCTTTGGTTTTGATTCAGTATTTACAGTAGGCTTTCGTACCCGCTGACGCTTCTTCCCTTGCGTAAGAAGCGTCTCCATAGGGCGGATTGACTCTGCTATGATCAGGGCATCGAGGGAGGAGAGCAGATGTAAGGTCCTCAATACTCGGATAAGTGTTGTTGTCTGCACTGGCATGCCACCTTCCAGCCTTACTACGGTGGACTTTGATACGCCACTCTCCTCGGCAAGCTCTTCCTGGGTCAGTTCGCTATCAATTCTCAAACGAGACAGACGCGATCCCAGTTCCTTGAGCACTGCCTCATCACTGAGCTGTTCATGAAGTTTCATGCGCTTCTCCTTCTCTGAGATAAGTATACTTCTTGTGAAGATAGAATACAAGATAAAGTATCTTGAATGAGTCTTTAAACAATTAAATCGATATAAAGTATATCTTATGATACTTTAGTAAGAAGAATGAATAGAATGGTGCAGGCTTGTTTCCCTCCAGTGCCCACCGTATCCTGTACACAACAGGAGAAAGCCATGAAATTACGATACTTGAAAGGGATATTCAAAACCCATGATCTGCGTTTCATCAGCTCTGAGAATGTAGGTGGAGACTATTTCGTAATAAAACTGCAGACTCCCTATCCCATGCAGTGGCTGTCTGGCCAGCATGGGGCCTTTACCCTTCCTGGCCAGAAGGTACGGGGAAAACCCTTTCGTGCCTTTAGCGTTGCAAGCGTTCCCAGTGAGAACATGATCTTCATTGGTACACGAACAGGCAAAAGTATCAGTGGTTTCAAGCAAACACTCACGAACCTGCAGAAGGGGGATGTCGTGAGGATTCGTGGCCCTTTGGGTTGGTTTGTGGTCAGGGACAACACCAGCTTTATTGTCCTGCTTGCCACGGGTGTAGGCATCACTCCTATTCGTTCCATCCTGTACTCCCTGAAGGATGAGACTACACGACCCATACACCTTATCCACAGCGCTTCCGACTTCCATCTCTTCTCCGATGAGCTCAAGGCTCTGGAGAAACAGAACAGCCAGATGCAGCTTGACTTCGTTCAAGATCGAGAACAATTCAAGGAGGCTGTTTCTGCATTGACAGCAACCTATGGAGAGGAGGCCTACTATTTTACCTCAGGTTCTCTTGATGTTGTGCGGTCGACCAAGAAGCTCCTGAAGGGTCTGGGAATACCGCGTCGTAGGATTATCAGTGAGTCTTTTATGGGGTACTAGCCAAGAGTC
>CAZGOK010000305.1:0-2391 GCA_964527665.1 uncultured Sphaerochaeta sp. | reverse complement strand
TAAATTATATTACATATTAGGAGTTAAAGATGAAATTCGTCTGCAGCAAAGAATCGATCCTCAATGAAGTCATATATTCAATGGATTTTACGAGTCAGAGAAACTCTCTGTCGGTCACCTCGAACGTCTACATGGAGACCCGTGATGACCGTCTGATCATCAGGGCAACAGACCAGAAGGTCGGCTTCAGCACAGAAATCGCGGTCCAGACCCTGGAGAGTGGAAAAACGATGGTCTACTGTGACAAGTTCCTCAACATCCTTCGCTCCCTTCCTGAAGGCAATATCCAGTTCACCGCACAAAGTGGAGTCTTTGCCATCAAGCCCGAAGGACAGAGCATCGACTTCAAGCTCAGGACCATCAACGCAGATGAGTTTCCAGCCTTGGAGAGCATAGGGGAGAACACCTATTTCTCCATTGGGCAGAAACGGTTCAACGACATGGCCAACCAGACAATCTTTGCCATAAGCGAAGATGAGACACGGTATTTTCTCTGTGGTCTCTTTCTTGAAAGGACACCGACCGGAATGACCATGGTAGGCACTGATGGAAGAAGGCTCTCCATAGTCGAGAGAACCTTCGATGAGGAGATACCAGCCTTCTCTCCTGTCATCATCCCTCCGAAGTTCTTCGCCGTCTTGAAGAAGCTCTCCTCGGATGAAGGGATGCTCAAGCTCTGCATCACAGAGAACATCATCTTTGCCCAGATAGCAGAGAGGCTTTTCTACTCCACCCTGATAAAGGGCCAATATCCCAACTATCGCAGGGTAATACCTGAAAGCCAGAGCTACAGCGCCACTATGAGGGTCCAGGATATGCTTGACGCCCTGAGGCGGGTATCGCTGCTTGTTGAAAACAAGGCCAGACGCATCTATCTCGATATCAGCGAAGCGGGCATCCTGCTGACCAGCGATGAAAATGAGGTTGGAGAGGCTAAGGAGATCATTGCGTGCACCTATGAAGGACCTGAGAACAAAGTCTCGCTGAACTTCACCTACCTGATGAATCCCCTCAAGATGATGGATGGCGAATTCTTCTCCATCAACTTCACCGAACCTACCAGGGCGATGACCATCAAGGGGGAGAGTGGGCAGGACTACTACCACATCATCATGCCCATGCAGCTCAATGCCTGATGGTATTTACTGAGATCAGGACAGCACAGTTCAGAAACCTCACCAGTGAGGCAGTACCTGTCGGAAACCGACAGGTATTCCTCATAGGCATGAACGGACAGGGAAAAACAAACTTCCTTGAGGCAATCTATACGCTTTGCTATGGATCATCCTTCCGCTCTACGCAGCTGCGGGAATTGGTGAGCCATGGAGAGCGGTCATTCAAGCTCAGCGGCAAATACCTCGGAGAGGATAACCTCAGCCATACCCTAGTGCTGGAATACCAGGACTCCAAAAGACGGGTTTTCCTTGATGAGCGGGAGATCAGGGACAGAAAGGAGCTGGTCTACAACATCCCCTGCATTGTCTTCAGCCATGATGACATCGCCTTTATCCGTGGGGAACCGGAGCAGAGAAGGCGGTTCTTTGACCAGACGATGAGCATGTACGACCCGCTGTTCTTCGATGACATGCGCCGCTACCGTCTTCTTTTGAAGCAGAGGAACATTGCCATCAAGGAGGGCAGGCACTCGCTGTTAGGCGTGTATGACCTGCAGCTTGCCAAGTATGGGCTTGCCATCCAGCAGGAGAGAGCCAAGGCTGTCTCTGAGTTTGGCCTCATCTTCCCCCAGATGTACAGGGAGGTATCGGAAACTGAGCTGAACATCGAGATACGCTACCAGAGCTCCTGGTCGGAGTGCACCACCGAAGATGAGATAGTCGAATACCTTGCCAGTACCAGAGGACGGGACCTGACGATGATGACCACCACCAGCGGCATCCATCGTGACCGGTTCACCATTGTCCAGGATGGGGGTACCTTCTCCCAGATTGGATCGACGGGGCAGCTCAGGCTTGCCTCGCTGGTCCTGCGCACTGCCCAGATGGCATTTTTCCATAGGAAGACAGGCAAAAGACCCCTTATCCTGGTGGATGACGTGCTTCTTGAACTCGATCTGCCCAAGCGTGAGAAGTTTCTCTCGCTGATGGAAGGGTACAGCCAGGCATTTTTCACGTTTCTTCCTGAGGAGCACTATTTCTCATCCCTTGCAGGCAGAGATGCCCTGCTCTATGATGTCAAAGAAGGGAGTTTCCTCATCCATGAAGGATAAGAAAAAACGCATCTGCAAGGATGGAGAGCCGATAGAGGGAAGAAAGGTGCTGGACATGGTCCTGCACCGGCTTGATATACGCCCGGAAAACCCAAAAGCGGCGATTGGAATGAATTGGCAGGATATAATTGGTACGAGACTCTATCCACACGTTAAAATAATTG
>CAZGOK010000304.1:0-2397 GCA_964527665.1 uncultured Sphaerochaeta sp. | reverse complement strand
AATCATAGAGGGTATGCTGAGCTCTGTCAACATTATTTTGAAACAACGTTTCATATTTGGAACCAAAAGAGGAGAATTACCTATGCACGAACAATTGTTTGCCCAAATCCACGACATCGGACTTGTCCCGGTCGTCAAGATAGACGACGCATCAAAGGCTGTCGGTCTGGCAGGAGCCATGATCAAGGGGGGACTTCCCTGTGCCGAAGTGACCTTCAGAACCGATGCAGCCGAACAGGCCATCCGCAATATTACCAAAGCCTATCCCGACATGCTCGTAGGGGCAGGGACGGTGACCAACCTCGACTATGCAAAGAAAGCAGTAGGGGCAGGGGCCAAGTTCATCGTATCGCCTGGCTTCAACCCCACAGTAGTGGACTGGTGCCTGGAAAACAATATTCCCATCGTCCCTGGCGTCTGCACCCCCAGTGACATTGAGCAGGGCCTTGCACGCGGGCTATCAACACTCAAGTTCTTCCCCGCAGAAGCTTCCGGCGGAGTGGATATGCTCAAGAACTTTGCCGGCCCCTTCCCCCACCTGAAGTTCATGCCCACCGGCGGCATCAGCTTGGCTAACCTTGCCTCCTATGCAAAGCAGAGCAATGTGCTCGCTGTCGGGGGATCATGGATGGTCAAGGCAGACCTCATTGAAAATGAGGACTGGGACGGCATCGCAAAACTGTGCAGTGATGCAGTAATCGCCCTGCAGGGCCTTGAGTTTGCCCACATGGGGCTCAACAATGAAAACGCTGAAGAGGCTGAAAAAAGCATTGCAGGGTTCTCTGCCCTTGGCATGGGAACAAAGAGAGGCAACTCCTCCACCTTCATGGGACCCTTCATCGAAGTGCTGCCCAAGCTCTACCTCGGAAAGAACGGTCACATCGGATTCCGTTGCTTTGACATCGAGCGCACCCTCGCCTTCCTGGCCAAGAGTGGCTTCACCGTCAATGAAGAGACCGTCGCCCGCGATGCAAAGGGGACCATCAAGGTCTGTTACCTCAACGAGGAACTCAACGGCTTTGCCATCCACCTCATCAGGGCCTGACAACCATAAGAGAGAGCCTGCCATACGGCAGCGTCTCTCTCATAGCTGGCCAACAGTTCATCCAATTGAACATGAAAGAAGCCCTTTCGTATCTATACGAAGGGGCTTCTCTCTTGTACTCTCTTGGTGATGAACACTATCAGGACCAACACCCTTACCCCACAACAGAGAACAGAGATACTCCATCTCCAAACGATATGTTCTGTTGTGGATCAGATGCAGAACGCTCTGTTCCTCTCCAACGAAATGAACACAGACCCAACTCTTCCCTGCTTCTTCCTGCAGTATGACCAGCGCATTCTTACAGGAGTGCTTGTGGCATTCTTCCCCACAACGGCCGAGGTGGAGATCAATGGGTTTGTTCACCCTGAGTATAGGCTCAGGGGGATATTCTCCTCCCTGGTCAGCGAGGTGAAAAAGACCTATGCACCCCATGGTTTTCTGCAGATGCTCTTCCAGGTGGAGAACTCCTCAAAGAGCGGGAAAGCCTATCTGGAAACAAGGTTTCCCCATATCGACCGCAGCGAGTACCGCATGAGGCTTCTTAAAAGCCGCTGGCAAGAGAAGCGAAGCTCTGTATCAATAAAAAAAGCAATCCTTGTCGAGGCGACCGGGGAGGCCCTATATCTGTATGCAAAGACTGCTGCTCTCCTACTGAGGGAGGACGCCGCTTGTGTCCAGCGGTTACTCTTGGACCCCAGACGCACAGGGTATCTCTACCTCTATGAGGGCAAACCGATAGGGGTGCTGCAGCAGTGCACCGAGGGCGATAAGCTGACCATGCTCCATGCAGTGGCCATCGATGAGGCCTATCGGGGTCGGGGCCACGGCAAGGCGATGCTTGCCCTGGCCCTCGATCGTTTCTTCACAGCTGGTGGATCCATCACCTTGGAGGTGGATTCACAAAACCCTGTCGCTTTTGGCCTATATTGCGCTTTGGGGTTCGAAATAGAGTTCCAAGTTGACTACCATGCCTTGAATTTGTCTTCCCTATAACTCTTTGGCTCGGGCATGGGTCTGGGTTTTATTTTCTTGACGCCGCCATACGGTGAGGGTAGCATACTGATACACACATATGTTCCCCCCTTGGGGGAAGTACAATCTATGGAGGACACGATGAAAAGATCACTAGCTATTCTTATGGTTCTGTTGCTTCTCGTCCCTGCTCTATTTGCTGCAGGTGCACCTGAAGCAGCCCCTGCAACCCCTGTTGCTGCCCCCGCATCTGGCTCCGGAAGCGTAAATGCCTACACCACAATGGAAGAGCCCCTTGCTGCAAAGATGTTCCAGCTCTTTGAAGCTGAAACAGGCATCAAAGTCAACTTTGTCCGCCTCAGCGGTGGCGAAGCTGT
>CAZGOK010000303.1:0-2397 GCA_964527665.1 uncultured Sphaerochaeta sp. | reverse complement strand
AATGAAAAAGACGATGCACAAAAAGATGGGTAAAAGGAAAATTCCCTTTGTCGAAGAGCAGGTAGTCAAGTAGGAGACATATTCCTGACAGAGCACAACCTGAAGATGAGGAATTCCAGCACAAAGACCAGAAAAGACACGACCAGTATAGATCAGACAAGAAAAACAAGTAAAGAAAAGGAAAAAAAGCCTGCACACCACTAGCATGGAGTGCCGAGGAAGAGAGAAAAACAAGCGTGCTACAGAAAGTGGGTGATAGTGAAACGTTGCTTACTTTGCCAAGGTGGCCTCTATCACATACTTTGAGGGCTCAAGCAGGTACTGAAACGCATCTGTTGACCTGATAGCATACGTGCCTTTTTTCACCTCGTAGGAAGTAGGAATGGTCTTCAGAAAGCAAATTCCCCGCTTTGAGAGCATATCCCTGGTGAATTTGCTGAAAGCCTGAATGAATTCTTCAGGGCTTTGATACTGCTTGAGAATATCCTGAGCAAAGAGCTTGAGCATCTCAATGGCATAGCTACGCACAGGGATCCAGGTGTCACCCTTGTAGTAGAAGATCCAGAAGAAGGCATTCATCAGGATACAGTCGATGCCCTCGTCAAAGGTGTCGTAGAACATATCCTCAACAAAGGGGATATGCCCATATTTGTCGATCTCAGTGAAAAAGGCTCCCCTTGTTATTCTGTTGAATTGGGCTTCTGTATCCTCATCCTCAAAGACTTCAAACATGTTTGACTCCTGGAGATCAGAATCAAAGTGGATAAGCAACTCATCAGAAGGAAGAGGCCAGCCTGACAGTTCATACTCCTTGTCTGCGAGGGGTACGTGATACGTAACGGTTTCTTGCATGGTAGCTCCTTTGGTTGTCACTGGGTGTCCTCTCCCATATATTCCATGACAGATTCGAACTTCTCCCAAGGGACAGTCAGTCCCAAGTCGGTAATGTTTTCATAGAGGTTGATAGGAATGGAGACTTCGGGGTGCTGTGGCAGTGCAAGCTCGGGATAGGCCTTCTGAAGCAAGGCGGAAAATGTCTCATAGGTAGTATCAGAGTCAGTCATGAGGGCCATCTCAGCTGTAGTATGGTCTCTGAGAACAAAGCCGTATACGACTCCCCTATCCGATGACAAGAGCTGCGCATGGGGTAGCGTTTCTATCTCTTCATCAAGGCCAATGAGGTCATACCTCGTTTTGTCCCCCAGATTGGTGGCCATCCAGTCACCAGCAAGGAGGTCGGTGTCAAACTCCTCAAGGGTGAATGGTTGCCAGGTCTGTCGCCTCTCATGACCCTGACGCATGAGCTTTGCACCAGTCTCCACTTTGTCCAAGGTGAAGAAGTCGTTGTAATGATCGTTGATGACCTCCCCAAGGGTTGTCTCATTATCAAAGCCAATGCCAGCAAATCCAATATCAGCAAATAGAGAACAGTAGAACAGCATGTCATCCCTGCTAAAAAAGTAGACCCGTAGCAGGGCGATATTCATAATACACTCGCCGTCTTGAATCATCAGGGAGAGAAAGTTTACCTGCTGCAAGCCCTGCATCTTCTTCCTGAAGATCAGAGATGGGGTGTACATCAGGTGAGTATTCCCTCTGAAGAGGTCCTCGATGAGGACAAACTCCTCATCGAGCACCTCCTTGATAGTGAAGAAGCACCAGAAGGCAGGCTTTTCGATCAGGAGGGCAAGAATCTCTTTTTCTCGCCTTACCATGAACTTTTCTTGGGTGTTCTGGATGCGTTTGAGCATTTTTACATCAGTGAGCACTCTCTGCAACACCAGTGCTGACGGGCTGTAGTTGAAATAGCCTTCTAGATACTCTTCTTCCTCTTCCATCAGGAGCAGGGTCTTTACCTCTTTCATCAAGGGTTTGCTCTGTTGGCTCCATTCCAAGATATATGTTTCAAATTTCTCATATGCTTGGGAGAAGGTCTTGCTGTGCTGTTTGAGCTCGTTGTTGGTTTCCATGTGATCATTGTACAGGAGTGAGGGAAATAGGGAAGGGGGCAACTGGAAAAAAGTGTACCAATAACAATGGCTCACAATGCACGTAAAAAAAGGCAAGGCTACAACGAAAGCAGCATGATGCCAGGTGAGGTAACATAAGAATGAAAACAAGGGGCAAACCAACCAAGCTAACACAAATCATCAAGGCATAAAGGGGCAAGCTAGCAAGCTAGCAAGCTAAGCAAGCTAAGAAAACTAAGAAAACAAAGCAAACAAGGAAGAAAGGCAAACAAAGGCAGGGATCTGAAGAAGCTTCCCAGCATCTTCAGATCCCTGTTCAATACAGTATTACAGACTTCATCAGGGCAAACCTTTCCTACACTGGGTCATTGCTTTGCATACAGCGTCAGTATGTCAAAAGGTTTGCCTGGGTCCTGCATTTCCAGCA
>CAZGOK010000302.1:0-2399 GCA_964527665.1 uncultured Sphaerochaeta sp. | reverse complement strand
TCCTGATACTGTGCTGGTAGCAAATAGCACTAGCGAGCAGTATGAACGGTACTCCTTTAGCGATGCTTCCCTTCGCAACTATTGGCAGATGAAAAGTGCAGCTAATTTTGGGTTGTTGAGGGTTTCTTTCGGACCGCTCCAGGCCGAGGGGTACATTCAGGGTGGGTTGAATACCGTCTTCCAGAAAGAAGGGTCCATCGACTGCTTGGGCTTCGATGGGCTGTATGGGGCCGGTGCTACGGTAAAGCTCTTCAATACCCTGGTGGTACAGGCTGGCTTCCATCATTTTTCCGGTCATTGGGGAGATGAGATCCTTGAGGACTTGCTGATGAGAAATCCCGTGTTGGATATTTACAACCCTTCCTCAGCCTATCATCTTACAGAGTATACTCGGGGCAATTCCTGGCTCGCCGGTGTTTCTTTGGAACCGGTATCCTGGGGGAGGCTCTATTTCTTTGCAGAGTTACCCATGAAAAGGGCTTGGATAAGGCCGGGCATCCATGTTCCCTCAAGTGCCCTCAAGCCGGGCTCAGGGGACAAGAATCAATTTGAACATATAACCGGCCAGGAGGGGCTGACCGGCCTGACGCCTCCTGATAGTTCCTACAAGGCATGGCGCCTTCAAGGGGGGCTGGAGGTACGTTATCCTGTAGCGAAAGTTGGCTCCCTGTTCTTTGCAGGGGAGTTCCAGGCACATCAGGACGGCAAGACACTTCATCAGGTTGGTGGTTACAGCTCTGACAACCCATGGGAATTTGAGGTTACGGTAGGAGCTGGGTTTGAATTCAATCAAACGGCATTGGGAAGAAAGGTGCGTCTGGAGGGGTATTACCATGATGGTCGATTCCCCCTGCTGAACTATTTTTTCCAACGGAGCAAGTATTTCGCCATAGGCATCGCAATAAGCGGCTAAGGGGTTTGTTATGAAACGTATTGGAATTCTTCTTTTGTTCTTGGTGGTTCTTCTGGTACCATGTTTTTCTTCCTACCAGATGTTCGGTGATACCCTTGAGTTTACCTGGGTAGCTGAGGATGCATTGTATCCTGAATCCATGGTCAATCCATTTTCTTCAGCTTCGTCATTGAACATCCTTATGGTAGCACAGGGGCAGCCCAGATTTGTCAAGTATGCAAATACCACCAGCGGTTCCTATGATGACGTGGCTATCTATAATGGAGCCTCCTATGCCGATGAAAAGCTCTATGTGCAATTGAAGACTGGTTTGAACATAGGGTTCTTCCGTTTCTCCTTCAAGGACATGATAGAGATGGAACTAGGGTTCCAAGGTGCCTTGAACACGGTGTTCCAGGGGTTTGGAGGAGCTGACAACCTTGGCTTCGATGGTGTTTTCTTCTTTGGTGCGAGCATGCGACTGTTCCAGATGGTAACTGTCCGTGCAGGCCTGCAGCACTATAGCGGCCATTATGGGGATGAGACGATCCTGAACATCAACAAGAATAATCCTGGCCAGGGGGGAGACCCTATTGAATATACGAGGGATAATAATCTGCTTTTCGGGCTCTCCTTCAAGCCCATATCCCAGCTCAGAGTCTATGCGGATGCAAGTCTTCCACTGACCAAGAGCTGGATGCATCCCGCAATCCATATTCCCTCCTGGGTGATCAAGCCCTCATCAGGGGAGTTCCTGCTGGGTGTTGAAGCAGGGCATGAGGGGATTGGTGCTCCCGCTTTTTCAGATTCCTACAAAGCTTGGATCATAAATGCCGGGGTGGAGGTTCGTTACCCGCTGCGTCGTGTCGGCTCCTTGTTCCTTGCTGCAGAGGTCACGGCAAACCAGGATGGGCAGACGCTTCATACTGTAGGTTCGTATGATCCTGATAACGCATGGGAGCTTGAGTACACCGTGGGAGCCGGTCTTGAATTTGACCAGGACGTCGGTTCATCCCAAGCCAGGATACTGGTGACCTATCATGATGGGCGTTTCCCCCTGTTGAACTTCTTCTATCAGAGGACGAAATATATCAGTGTCGGATGTTCGTTGAGCCTGTAGGGTAATACTACCATCAATGACAAGCATCTCCTTCAGAAGGCCCTTACACTATGTGAGGGCCTTCTTCTGGAGTATTCAAGGATCCGGTTTGATCACCTGCTTATCTCTTCCTCACTTTCTTCCTTCCCTCTCTCATTATCCCATAATCTGTGCTACGATAGGGTATCTACCATATGTACTGGAGGCCCTGACAGAGATGAAAGAACTACGCAAGAAATATGAAGCACTTCCTGAAGATGCACCGGCTAGGCAGATAGAGCTGACAGCAGAGAGCCTTGAAAGAAGGCACTATACCCCTCCTCTGCTCTTGAAGACACCCAATTTCAGCAGACTGAGCAAAGCAGATATGCTCGCTGAGTTTGATAGGGTGGTTGCCTTGGATTCTTC
>CAZGOK010000301.1:0-2400 GCA_964527665.1 uncultured Sphaerochaeta sp. | reverse complement strand
CTTCACAGTATCCCATGGAAAGAAGAGTTTCAATTCGATGGATGCAGAATAACAGAGGAGGACTAAACAGGACATGTCAAAAAGAAGAGTCAGCAGAAATATAGCACGAACCAGCAAACATACGCCCTTTGGTGGGGAAAGTGAAGAAGCACAAGAGCCCTACAACAGAAGCCGGAAGCCAAAAAGAGATAGAGAGACTAAAAATAGAGAAAAACAGAATGGGATAGAGACCGTTAAGTAGGGGCAGTGATGCCTTCTACAAGGCTGTAGAAGGTACCACTGCCCTTGTTGAGATAGGTGCCTTGCCTAACCCCAGAGAGCTTAGGACGCTCAGAGAGTGAGCAGATTCCCCGGGTAGCGAGTAGCTTCTTGGTGAATGAGCTGAAGGCAGCAATGAAGTCTTCACCTTCTGGATAGAGCTTGCCAAAGGGATAGGGGAACCGTTTGAAATAACAACACGAGTCAAAGCTCTTTCTTCAGCAAAGCCCAAAGTCATGGTACTATTCAGGCCTTGGAGGCCCTATGAACCTTGATGACTTTGAAGACTATATCGAGCCGGGAGTAATCCTTACTCGGGGACTGTACTAGTATGATATTGGCAGTGTGCTTTCCTTGGAAGAGACAAGCCCACATACCTACAGTGCAAAGGTGACAGGGTCAGAGGTGTATGAAGTGACTGTCACCCTTGGTGACGATAGGGAGGTGGAGGACATTTCCTGTACCTGTCCCTATGACTGGGGGGATCACTGTAAGCATGAGGTTGCAGTGCTGTATGCCTTGCGTGATTTGCTTGATGGCCCAGATGAAGTGGAAGAACGTATAGGGCCACAAGCAAAAGATCCAAGGGGAATGGGTGGAAAGGAAAAGGCCGATATGGTTGAATCAGGACCAAGAAATGAAAATATATATGAAAATGAAAATGAAAATATAAATGAGAAAGAGAAAGCAAAAGAAGGGACCATGGTCGAGAGACCTGCTTCTGTCGACCTCAGGACTCTCCTGCAGGATATTAGCAAAGAAGAGTTGCTTGCCTTCTTGGTTGACTATGGTGGAAAAAGTCCTGTTTTGGAATCAGCTCTTGTCCATGCCTTCCCATCCCCAGATGACGATTTCAATCTGACAAACCTCCGCATTGAGTTCAGGCGTGCCTGTACCCATGGCGCAGAGGTTTCGTATGATGGAAGGGATTACGAATGGGAAGATGATGATGAAGAAAACTACATCTGGAACTTCACTTCAACCTTCAAGGAGAAGATTGAGGAACTGCTCGGTCTGATACGAGGCGCCATCATGGAGGGAAGGATCCGGTATGCCGGTTCCATCGCCTCCATGATGGTGCATGAGATCGCTGCTTTCGACTGTGATACCGATCATATAGGCGAAGATGTGGAGACTGCTCTGTCTCAGATAGCCCTGCTGTTTGATGGGGTTGTTCCTTCGCTTGATGATGGTAGGTGGTTGTTTGAGCAGTTCTATGCTGAAGTTGACCACTATGAGAACAAGGCACAAGCAACACTGCTTAGGCTTTGCATACACGTTGCAGAATCACAAGGCGACCAGGAAGTGTTACAAACCTACCTGACAGAACTAGCCTCCGATGAGATAAAAGAGTCCTGGGGTTTCAACAGCATACTGAAGAACTGCACTGAGCTTCGGCATGCTCTGCTGCTTAAGCAGCAGAGAGTGGCGGAAGCCCAAGCCCTCGCCTTGGAGAACCTCCAGTATGACAGCATGCGCAAGCTTGCCTATGACAGGGCCATGGCAACACAGGAGTATGAGCTTGCCCAAAAGGTAGCAAATGAAGGGCTTGCAATGGGGACAGGAGGATCAGTGAGGCGATTGTACGCTGGTATCGATTGGGGTGATCTTCTGTTTAGGGTCTACCAGGCGAGTGGGGATACCGAAAAGATGCGAGGCCTTGCCAAATCATTCCTATTTGGAGGTAACCTGGACTATTACCATATCCTGAAAGAGAGCTATGAAACAGAAGTTTGGGAGTCTGTTGTTGATGGCTTGCTTGATGAACTGCAGAACAGTGCTAGGAAAAACTGGCCCTATACGGGGAATCCCTATCCTAAAGTTCTCAAGTTGGAGAAGAAGCATCAACGACTGCTAGCCTTTGTGCAGGAAAACCGTTATTGGGTTCGGGAGTATCAGGATGTCCTGCTACCTACCTTCCAAGACGAGGTGTTTGCCCTGTATAGGCAGATCATCCTGGAAAGGGGGGAAGCAGTTGCCAGTCGTAACGAGTACAGAAACTTTGCGTCCTTGGTAAAGGAGCTTGTAGCAATTGGGGGGACAGCCATAGCCAAGGGGTGTGTGCGCACGTTGGAGCCACGGTACAAGAAGAGGCCGGCCCATAGGAGGCCAGTTAAAGGCGATGAGTTAAGGAAGGTAGGC
>CAZGOK010000300.1:0-2404 GCA_964527665.1 uncultured Sphaerochaeta sp. | reverse complement strand
AGGCAGCACGCTCCTTGATGCTGGAGGCTCCGGCAAATGACCTGTACGCCATGCTGCAGCTTACCCTCTATCCTGGTGACAAGCTCTCCTACATGGCTGCCTTGCGCTCCCCCTTTTGCAACATCAGTGATGAAGGGGTGTATGCCGCCCTTTCGTTCTACGCTGAAAGGGTTCAACCCTTCACTGAGGGTCCTTCCTTGGATGATGAAGACAGTATCAGGTACCAGGGATGCGCCTCTTTCTTTGCCCTGTTATGTAAGAAGGTGGAGACAGGAACTCTTGGTGAGATCATGCAATTCTTGTGGTATGAAAGTGGGTACTACCTCTCCTTGGCAGCAAAACCAGAGTACCAGATGTATCTGGAGCATTTTACCTTCCTGTATCGCCTGGCACAGGTGAAGGAAGAGCAGGGGATGAGCCTCAGCCAGTTCCTGGACTTTATCCGGGACAACCTTGGCCTGAATGAACGCCTCGATGACCTTGATGTCCTCAAGGAGAAGGGCGAAGGGGTCCAGATCATGACGATCCACAAGTCCAAGGGCCTGGAGTTTCCCATCGTATTCCTGGGCAACACAGGAAGTGTGGGAAGGGGAAATGCAGGAAGCACCATTTTGCCTTTTGGGGAGGTAATGCTGCCCTCCTTCATGTCCAGCTCGTATCATGTATCTGAGACGAAGACAGAAGAGGCAACGAGTGCAACACTCCTGTTTTCAGATGAGGATGAGAAGCTGTATGAACTTGCTGAGCTCAAGCGCCTTCTCTATGTTGCCCTTACCAGGGCGGAGACTCATCTGGTGATAAGCGGGTACTTCACCAAGGCAAATCGAAATCTCACAGGGAACAAGCCTGACACTAACCACCTGTTGATGTGTTGCAACACCCTTGGCATTGATATACAAGATCCTTATCTCCAGGTGGGGATGCTCTCATCCTATGAGATAGGGGATATCGCCGAGCATTCGTTCTACAATACGATTACGAGCGATGATAATAAGTGTATGAATGCAGCAGCACGATGGTATGGGTCGCCTGCAAAAGAAGCTGACCTCAGGCCTCTTCGCTATGCGGTCACTTCTCTCTATGCAGAGGAGCAGGGGAAGGGCGAGTTCGCCCCTGGTTTTCCGTTGCCTCTCCTCTCCAGTGATGACCTGCTTGAAGAGGTCAAGCAGGAGGCATTTTCCGTCTCTGCTGATTTTGGTACCTTTGTCCATGGCCTCTGTGAGGCAATGATTCTAGAGCAGGTGATAGAAGACGAGTTTGCCCATATGCCAAAACGCTTGTATCTTCTGCTTACGGCCAAGCAACGCAAGGTGCTGCTTGCTGATGCGCTTTTTCTTTGCAATAATTTTTTGCAGAGTGATATCTACCGCCAACAGGTAGTGGGCAATACCCCTCGTTGTGAGGTGAAGTTCTTCTCCTCTGTACTGCATGAAGGGCGGGATGTTGTGGTGGAAGGTTCCATAGACCTGCTCGTTGAGACTGATGATGAGATGCTTGTCATAGACTTCAAGACCGACCGGTATAGAATGCCCGAAAGGCATAAGGATCAGCTTGATCTGTATATGCAGGCGATAGGGAGAATCTATGGGAAACCTGTTCGCAGTTGTGTGACCTATCTTCGCTCCTGTGGAGGCGAACAGTGGTGGCATCAAAAGAAGGCATGACGAACAGACAAACAGATAAGGAGTCAACTATGAGAGTTAAGTATGAGGATATGGTACGACAGTTTGAGAAGGTGCTTCTTAGCCGAGGGATGGACAGCTCTTCTGCAAAGCTCTCTGCGACGATGATAGCAGATACCTCCTTGGAAGGGGTCTATACCCATGGGGCCAACCGATTCTACTCCTATGTGAAGAATATTGATGACAAGCTCATTGATGTGAGTGCAAGGGCAAGCCTTGTAGGGAGCTTTGGTTCCTTAGAGCGTTGGGATGGCAAAATGGGGCCGGGCAATCTCAATGCACACATCTGCATGAGGCGAGCCATTGAGCTTGCACAAGAGACTACCATCGCCTGTGTTGCGCTAGCCAACAACTCCCACTGGATGAGACCGGGCACCTATGGCCTGATGGCCGCTGAGGCGGATTGTATTGGTATCCTCTGGACCAACACCCTCCCCTTGATGCCCGCTTGGGGCGGTAAGGATGCCAAGGTTGGTAACAACCCCTTGGTTCTGGCCATTCCCAGCAAGGACGGTCCGGTCCTAGTCGATGCTGCGATGTCCCAGTTCAGCTATGGCAAGATGGAGACCTACAAGAGAGAGGACCGTCCTCTTCCCTTTGATGGGGGTTTTAATAGCGAAGGAAAACCTACACGTGATGCCGCTGCCATCATGGAGAGCAAGAGGCCGATGCCCATGGGCTTCTGGAAGGGGACTTCCCTTGCCTTGGCCCTCGACCTTATC
>CAZGOK010000299.1:0-2422 GCA_964527665.1 uncultured Sphaerochaeta sp. | reverse complement strand
TTGTTGATCTTGTCCAGCAGCTCCTGCTTGACTTTCAAATCCCTTGGCAACTTTACAATCTCGTCCTCAAGGGAGAACCTACCGGTGAGATCCTCCTGCAATTGGTTGAGTTTTGCGAATACTTCTGCTTCTTCCATCATACTCTCCTGGTATATATCAAATGAAATCCTTCAATTTCCTACTGCGCTTGGGGTGTCGCAACCTTCTCAGAGCCTTGGCCTCGATCTGCCGGATGCGCTCCCTGGTCACTTCAAAATACAACCCTACCTCTTCAAGTGTCAATGAGTACCCGTCTTCAAGGCCGAAACGCATCTTCAGGACCTCCTGCTCACGGGCAGGAAGGGTTGCCAGAACGTCCTTCAGCTGTTCCTGAAGCAGGGAGTACGCTGTCTGTGTAGCAGGGTTCTCAACTTCCTTATCTTCTATGAAGTCAGAAAGCAGGGAGTCCTCCTCTTCACCGACAGGTGTTTCCAGACTGATGGGCTCACGCGCCACATTCTTGACAGCCTTGACCTTCGCCTCAGTCCAGCCGAGCTTCTCTGCCACCTCTTCATCGGTGGGTTCGCGCCCGAGGGACTGCATCAGCATCCTCGATTCACGCACGACCTTGTTGATCTGCTCGATCATATGAACCGGGACACGGATGGTCCGTGCCTGGTCACTGATGGACCGGGTGATCGCCTGGCGAATCCACCAGGTGGCATAAGTGGAGAATTTGAAACCCTTGCGGTATTCAAACTTCTCAACTGCCTTGATAAGGCCGATGTTCCCTTCCTGGACAAGGTCAAAGAAGTGCAGGCCCCGGTTGGTATATTTTTTGGCAATGGAGACGACAAGACGCAAGTTGGCCCGAATGAGCCGGTCCTTTGCATCCTTCATCATCTTCTGCCCGTACTTTATCTTCGTCGAGTGGACCAGGATGTTTTCACAACACTCCTCAAACTGGTACTCGATCATCTTCAGGTCCTTGTCTGTGAGCTGGAGCTCACGGATGAGGTCCTTGATGGTATCGCTGGTAAGGTGCAGTTCCTCTTCAATGAGGGAACAGCGGCTCTGGGTTGCCAGGTCGCGCCCAAGTTGTCGCAGTTCCTTGGGATTGGAGATGTGCAGCTTGTTTTCGAGCTGCTGCTTCTTCTCCTTATAGGAACGGATCTTATTCTCCGAAGAGACAAAATCATGGGTAAAGGAGGTTATCTCCTCGGGCTGCAGGTCGATCTTGCCAAGCTTCTTGAGCAGGGTCGTACGACTCTTGCCCAGGCTCTCGTCATGGAAGATATCCTCCCCGCTGCTGATCATCTGCTCTTTCTTGGTCATATAGTTCTTCAAGGCAGCCTGGACTTCCTTCAGGGGCTCCTTGTAGTACTGGGTAAAACGCTTCTGGTTGGTCATGAGGTCCTTGTATTCCTTAGCGTTATACTCCTCTTCCTTACCTTCCATCTTGGTGTTGAGCGTCTTGATGATATCGTAAAAGCGCGTGATCATGATCCCGCTCTCCTGGATGACTTCCTTGATGATCAAGGCGCCGTCCTCCATCTTCTTGCTCAGCTCGACTTCCTGTTCTGCGGTAAGCAGATTTTCCTTGCCGATCTCGCGAAGGTAGAGGCGTATGGGGTCATCCCCTGATGAGTCGCTCTTGTCGGTTCCCAAGATGGTGTTGTGACGCACATGTTCGGTGTCCCCGTCATGGTCATTGAGGGAGGATATGTCGACAAAGCGGTTTCCACCGGCAGAATCGTCGTCGGTGCTCATGCCGCTCCAGGCACGTTTCATCGAGTCGTCGCTCTCCTCTTCGTCAGCATCCTCTTCATCGTCATCCGAATCATCATCGGCAACCTCCTTTTTGCTGGAAGGTTCCTTTGTGGGGTAGTCGTCTATGGCGGACTCGTCAACGATATCGTCCTCATCATCTGTGAGGGTATCGTCAAGCAGGTCCACGTCGTCGGGATCTTCTTCTATGTCAGTATCTATGTCATCATCGGTAGGATCTTCTACGAAGATTCCAGGTATTTGGGCCTTATCACTCTCTGTCACAGGGATTTCCATCTCACCTAACGTCTGAAAAATCTCATCAATGGCGTCTTCGGTAGCCTTTTCACCACCTAGGGCCTTTCGGATATCATCTTTGGAGACGTGTCCCTTTGCAGCAGAACTTGCGACCAAGTCTTTTATGATAGTTTGGGAAATATTTTCATCGAGCATCTGTATAATTACCTACCTGTTATAGTGTCTTGTCCGAGGGCTTGCCTGAGAAGTGAGATTTTAGCGTCTATCTCTGTCTTCTCCCTGAGCAAATCCTCGATCCCGTCATCTGATGTGCCATCACTGAGGCTGATGTCAAGCAATCTTTTGTTGCTTACCCTTTTCTTCCCGTAGTTTCTGAGTTGAATCCGATTCACCGCTTCATTGAGCACCTTCTGAGGTG
>CAZGOK010000298.1:0-2440 GCA_964527665.1 uncultured Sphaerochaeta sp. | reverse complement strand
ACCACCGATCCAGGGTATGGCGTATGTTGTCCTGGACGGGCAGAATCCATGGTATGAGGAGGTTTTGCTATGAGCAGACCTACCAACAAACTCCTTTCAATCGTATTCGTGCTATTCGTCTTGACCGTCTTCCTTTTCACCGGGTGCAGCAAAGCTGAGACCAACGAGAAGAATACCACCAAAAGCAAGAAACTCTATGTCTACAACTGGTCCTACTATACTCCAGACTCCGTCATCGAAGCGTTCGAGAAGGAGTATGGCGTTGATGTGGTACTCGACTACTTCGCCTCCAACGAGGAGATGTTCGCAAAGCTCAAAGCCAGCGGCAACGCAGGGTACGACATCATCTTCCCTTCAGGGGACTATGTCTCCATCATGATGCACGAGAAGATGCTGGAGAAGATCGACACGACCAAGATCCCCAACCTGCAATATATCTCAGACCTTGCCATCGAGAAAGCTACCTACGACCCTAAGATGGAGTACTCGGTGCCTTACTACCTGGGAGCTTCAGGCATTGCTGTCAACAAGAAGATGGCCAAGGACTATGAAAGGACTTGGAATATATTCGCTAACAAGAATTTTGCCGACCGCATGGTCATGATGGATGACATGCGCGAGGTGCTTGGCGATGCCCTGGCTTACTTGGGCTATTCGGTGAACACCACCGATGCCAAGGAACTCGAGGAGGCTCGGGTCCTTGTCAACACCAAGTGGAAGCCCAACCTCGTCAAGTTTGATGCTGAAGGGTTTGCCAAGGGCTTTGCCTCAGGCGAATACTGGGTATCACACGGGTATGCTGAGGCTATCTTCGAGGAGCTTCCTGAGGAGAAGTGGGAAGGTGTAGATTTCTTCCTCCCTCTCGACGGAGGTCCGATGTACATCGACTCGATGTGTATCCCCAAGGGAGCACGCAACTATGACCTTGCCCTGCTCTTCATAAACTTCATCCACCAGCCCGAGAACTATGCCCAGTTCCTGGACCGTTTCCACTTCCCCGCTTCGGTCAACACTGCTTCTGAACAGTTCACCACCACCAAGCCGTTCTACACGGTCGACATGCTGAAGAACTACGAGTTGAAAGATGACCTTGGGGCCAACCTGGATATGTACAACAAGGCTTGGGAGAGCATCAGGTACGTGAATTAGTCCTTATTGACCTAGGATACAATGCAGGGTACATTCATGGGTAAAGCGAGGCATCTATGAGCAGCTATACCCATGAAACCTACATTTCCCCCTTTACCTGGCGCTATGGCAGCCCTGCCATGCAGTCACTTTTCAGCGAAGTTGAAAAAAGGCGCCTCCTTCGGCAGATATGGATCGCCTTGGCAACTGCACAGAAGAAAGCAGGCCTGGTTACCGATCAGCAGCTCGCCGAACTCATTGCACACAAGGACGACATCGACATCGAGAGAGCCTCTGCCATCGAGGCCGAGATACACCATGACCTGATGGCCGAAATAAAATGCTATGCCGAGCAGTGTCCCCTAGGTGGGAGCATCATCCACCTCGGGGCAACCAGCATGGATGTCCTGGACAACATGGATGCCCTGCGCCTCAGGGGCGCCACACATCTTATCATTGAACAGACTAAAACATTGTTAGGAGCTTTCGTCGAAAAGATGGAAGTGTATGCAGATGTGCCTTGCATGGCCTTTACCCATATCCAACCAGCCGAACCCACCACCATTGGCTACCGCTTTGCCCAGACTGCCCAGGACCTCGCAGAGGACCTGAAGGCGCTTGAGGACGTTGCCTCCACAATAAGGGGAAAAGGTATCAAGGGAGCTGTGGGAACCAGTGCCAGCTATACTGAGCTACTCAAGGATCGAGGCATGAGTGCCTTCGAACTGGAGACTGAGGTGATGGACAGCATTGGCCTCAAGAGCTTTACTGCCGCGACGCAAGTCTATCCCCGCAAACAGGACTGGAGGGTCGTCACGGCCCTATCAGGGCTCTGCTGTACGCTGTATAAGTTCGCCCTGGACTTCAGGCTTCTGCAAAGCCCTCCCATTGGGGAGTGGAGCGAGCCTTTTGGTGCAAAGCAGGTGGGCTCCTCTGCGATGCCTTTCAAGCGCAATCCCATAAACTGCGAGAAGGTCGACAGCCTCTGTCGCTTCGTTGCAAGCCAAAGCGAGGTGCTCTGGCAGAATGCCGCTTCCACCATGTTGGAAAGGACCCTCGATGACAGTGCAAACAGACGCGTCACCCTACCTGAGTCTTTCCTGGCTACAGATGAGATCTTTAGCACCATCACCAAGGTGGTGAAGGGTATGCAGATCCATGAAAGTGGAGTAAAGAGAAACCTTGCAACCTACGGCATCTTTGCCGCAAGCGAACGCCTGCTTATGGAGTTGGGCAGACGTGGTGCAAACCGTCAGGAGATGCATGAGCTTATCCGCCACTACAGCCTCAAAGCCTGGGCAGAGGTGCAGGA
>CAZGOK010000297.1:0-2441 GCA_964527665.1 uncultured Sphaerochaeta sp. | reverse complement strand
GATATCCAGGGTACACAGCCTTTCCCCAGCACCATGATGACCGGTGTTGTGGTTGCCCAGAGCTCCTTTATTGCTGAACAGCCAGAAGCTGTCTCTCAGTTTCTTGATCACTACGCCTCTTCAGTAGCCTATGTACAGGCAAATCATCAGAAGGCGTCAGTTCTCATAGGCGATCTTGGTATTGTCCCTGCCCCTGTGGCCTTGAAGGCTCTTCCATTCTGTAATATAACCTATATTGATGGTACCGAGATGAAGACCAAACTTTCTGGCTATCTCAAGGTATTGTATGATCAGAATCCCAAGAGCGTAGGTGGAGCACTGCCAACCGATGATTTCTACTTCATTCGCTAAAAAACGGGGAACTATCAGGGTATGGTCCGTCCTTCTCTGGCTAGGGATATGGCAACTTGTTGCCATGACCCTAGGTCAGGATATCCTGCTTGTCTCCCCCCTTTCAGTAATGGTACGCCTTTATGAGCTGGTGCAAACCAGTTCATTTTGGCGTTCCATTGCCTATTCCTTCACGAGGATTGCCGGAGGATTTCTCCTGGCAACCCTCATGGGGGTGCTGTTTGCTATCTTTTCCTACCGGTACCGTTGGGTTGAGGAGTTTCTTGCACCCCCTATGCAGACGATCAAGGCAACCCCTGTCGCATCGTTTGTAATCCTTACCCTTGTCTGGATAGCTCCACAGAACCTCTCGGTCTTCATCTCCTTTCTTATGGTGCTGCCCATCATGTACACCAACGTCCTTATGGGCATCAGAAGTACCGACAAGAAGCTGCTGGAGATGGCTGAGGTCTTCCGTGTCCCCACCTATAGGCGTATCCGCTACATCTACCTCTCCCAAGTGCTTCCCTTCTTCCGTTCGGCATGTTCGGTAGCCTTGGGACTGAGCTGGAAGGCTGGAATAGCTGCAGAGGTGATAGGGCTCCCCCAAGGCTCGATCGGGGAGATGCTCTACCAGGCTAAGATATATCTGGATACTCCGGACATGTTCGCCTGGACGCTGGTGATCATCATCATTAGTGTCTGGTTTGAAAAGTTCTTTCTCATACTGTTGGACAGGGCAATGCTGAAGATGGAGCACCTATGAAAAAATTGCATATCCAAAACATATCCAAGCGGTATGGTGATACGGTCGTATTCGACCGGTTCAGCTGCACCCTCTATCCTGGTGAGGTGAATGCCCTTTTTGGTTCCTCAGGATCAGGGAAGACCACACTGCTGCGCCTGCTCATGGGCCTCGAAGAGGCAGATGAGGGTACGATGAATATCGGTGAAGCTCTACGCATCAGTGCCGTTTTTCAGGAAGATCGCCTGTGCAACAACCTATCGGCCTTCTCCAATGTGAAGCTGGTGGTGGAGCCTTCAGTCACATCGGCCCAGATACAGGATGCCTTATGTGCTGTAGGTCTGAAAGATGCTGTTCGCAAGCCTGCGAAGGAGCTGTCCGGTGGAATGAAGCGAAGGGTAGCCCTCGTTCGTGCCCTGTTGGCAACTTACGACCTGCTCGTCCTTGATGAACCCTTCAAGGGGTTGGATGAAGGGACCAAGGATCAGGTCATTGCCTATACCCTAGAATCTATCAAAGGCAAGACAGTCATCCTAGTGACCCATGACGCAGACGAAGCGAAGATGATGCACGCCAAGCACATCATCAATCTTGAGGATATCCGGTAGTCAGATTTTCTCATCCAAGGTAAAGTTCTCCGGCTTGAAGGCATCGCTGCCAAGCCAGAGGTCTATCTGCAGCCCGCTATCCGAGTTGGAGACACTTGCATGCTTTATCTGCCACCCTATGAGTTTGAGCCTGGCTCCCCAGGCCATGTCATGGCCAGCCATCTGCCCATAGTACTGGGCAAGTTCCGGCCTCTGTGACTTGGGGTTGAGGGCCTTGCGAATCTGCTCCAACTCCTTCTCACTCCTGGGCTGGTCATCAAAGAAACTGATGTGGGCCCCATCATCCTCCTGATGGAGTGAAATGACCAACCTGAGGGGATTGTTTTCCAACATGAAGTTTGTGAGTTCTCCGATAAGGCGGCCTAGAAATTCTTTTCGTTTCATAGCTGGAAGTCCTCCTTGGGACGATTGATCCTATACCACTGCATGACAGCCATGATAAGGGTTGCGGTCAGTCCGCCGGCAAAGCCGTTGTTATAGAGGTCCAGACCCCCATGCCAGACTGCGGTTGTCTCCACCATGAACAGGTGTATGAACCCTGCCAGTATTCCTGCCCGTATCCCAAACTGTCCGGCTATAGGGGCTAGGGTAGTGCAGAAGAGGGCAGCGAGGATGGGACCTGGGGCAGAGAGATCCTTTCCAAATACCAGTGTTGCCAAGACAACTCCGACTACTACTGGCCAGACATTCTTGAGCGTCTTGCCAAACCCACCAAAGCCCATCACCGTCAATATGCCCCCGATCACAGGTCCGTTGAA
>CAZGOK010000296.1:0-2480 GCA_964527665.1 uncultured Sphaerochaeta sp. | reverse complement strand
TAACAGCGTTTCTAGAAGGAATCATTAGTTTTATCAGCCCCTGTATTCTTCCTATTCTGCCCCTATATTTCTCCTATCTTGCAGGAGGGGTGGCCGATGAGGCGAAAAAGGGTGTGCTGCTTAAAAATAGTCTGGCATTCGTATTGGGATTCACCTTACTGTTTGTCGCCCTTGGAGCCGCCTCAACCACCATAGGACAGTTCTTGCAAGACCACCTCCTCCTGATGAACAGGATAGGGGGAGTACTCCTGATCTTGTTTGCCCTGAATAATCTTGGTGTGGTCTTGGTTTCGGCTGTCAATACAAATCATAAGCTCCAGCTCAAGAGCATGGCGAACATGAACGTTCCCAAGTCCATCCTCTTTGGCTTTGTCTTCGCCCTGGGGTGGACACCCTGTGTCGGCCCCTTCCTCGGAGCTGCCCTGATGCAGGCTGCCAATGCGGCCCTCATCTACAAGGGGATGCTCACCCTGTTTTTCTACGCCATGGGCCTGGCCATTCCCTTCCTGTTCGCAGCTGTCCTCCTTGAACAGCTTGAGGGGGTGTTTACCTCGATCAAGAAGCATTCGAAAGCAATCTCGGTGGTCAGCGGCATTATCCTGCTGGCTTTCGGCATATCCTTGGTGCTGGGATTCAACCCGGCAGCATTGTTTCTCTAGGAGTACTGGTACATGAAAAAAAATACACGGACCCTTCTTATAACGGTCATCTCGTTTGCTGTTCTGATCACCATTGCAGCTATCGCCTACAATACGCTGAAGGCCAAAGCTCCGGCAGTCTCCTTTACCCCGACCCTTGCCATAGAGGCAGCGGCCGAGCCGAAAAAGGCAGAGGCTCCAAAAGCCGCCGCCCCCACGCCGGTTGCACAAACCCCACCTGTACAAGAGGTTCAAAGCTCACCAGAACCTGTGGCCCAAGGCCCTGCACCACTTGATGCAGAAGCTCAACAGGAGCCTGAGGCTGAGCCCCAGGCTGAAGAGGATAAGGGCCCTATCATGCCCAACCTTCCGCTGACCCGCCTTGACGGGACAGTGACCTCATTTCATGAGGTCCGGGGCGACAAGCCAGCGGTCATCAACTACTTCGCATCGTGGTGTCCCCCTTGCAAGCAGGAGCTCCCTCACTTCCAGAAAGCCTTTGACGAGTATGGGGACAAGATAAGCTTCATCTTCCTAGATGCTCTCGACGGCCAGCGCGAGACGCTGAAGACCATCAACGCATTTATCAAGAGCTTCCCCTTTACCGGGCCTGTCTTCTACGATGACGGCATGTTCGCTGCGGTCTTTCAGACCAACAGCCTGCCCACCACAGTCTTCCTGGACAAGGAGGGGCGTGTGGTCAAGGGGTACCTTGGCTTTGTTGCTGAGGATGTCCTGTATGCAGACCTTCAGGAACTTCTGGACTAGACCAGCTTGATCATGTAGCCGATGAAGAACAGTGCGCTTCCCCCGATACAGAACAGATGCCAGATGGCATGGTAGTGGGGGATGCGCTTGTTTGCGTAGAAGATGACCCCGATGGTATAGGTGAGCCCCGCTGCAATGATCCAGACTGCGATCCCTTGTGGCAGATAGGGGATCACATCATCCCAAAACAACACTACCAGCCAACCCATTGCAATATAGAGGGCCACATGCAAGGCACCCATCTTCCCCCAGATCAGCAAGGTGGTAAGGATGCCCACCACCGCTATGCCCCAGACCAGGGCAAGTATCGTGTATGCCTTGGCACTGCCAACATACATGAGCATCGGGGTGTAGGTGCCCGCTATCAGGAAGTAGATGTTGCTGTGGTCCAGAATCCTGCACAGTCTCTTTGCATCCCCGTGGGGTAGGGAGTGATACAGCGTTGATGCACCGTAGAGCAACATCATCGTTAGGCCCCAGATGACCATCCCTATCTTCAGTGAAAGAGAGGGGAGGGAGGGAAGCTTGAAGAGTATGATGATGAAGGCGATGATCGCCAGGGCTGTCCCCACCAAGTGCGTGATGGCGTTCTCCCTCTCGGCCTTGGGGTCGTCGTAGGTGTGCAGCGTGATATGCCGTTCCAGCCAGCTCTGTTCTGTTTTTTGTTGCATGATGGGTAGCTCCTTGGAAAAACCATACAGCCAAGGCCGACAAGCGACAAGCGTTTAGGAACTATTTTATACACTAGTGATGGTATACCATGAAAAAACCTGCCTATAGTCTAATGCTGTAGGCAGGTTTTTTGCTTGAATCGCTAAGATCCCTAGAGGATATGGTCCAAAAAGAGCTTGGTACGGTCACTTTTGGGGTTGGTGAACATCTCGTGGGGAGTGGCTATCTCAACAATCTCCCCATCATCCATGAAGACCACCTTGTCCGCAGCCGCCTTGGCAAAACCCATCTCGTGGGTGACCAACAGCATGGTCATGCCGCTTTTTGCAAGATTCAGCATGACATCCAGGACCTCCTTGATCATCTCTGGGTCCAGGGCGCTGGTCGGCTCATCAAAGAGCA
>CAZGOK010000295.1:0-2488 GCA_964527665.1 uncultured Sphaerochaeta sp. | reverse complement strand
CAGGCACCTGGCTACAGCATGAACCTTGACGAAAAAATTCGTATGGCCCAGCAGTTGGAGTCTCTAGGTGTGGACATCCTTGAGGCGGGCTTTGCCATAGCGTCCCCCGGGGATTTTGCCAGCGTGCAGGCCATAAGCCGGGCCGTTAAGGAGGTGACTGTCGCCTCCTTGTCCCGTGCCCTGGTCAAGGATATCGATGCGGCATGGGAGGCGGTGAAGGAGGCCAAGAGGCCCCGGATCCACACCTTCCTTGCCACTAGCGACCTGCACCTCGAGTACAAGCTGAAGCTCAGTCGTGAGCAGGCCTTGGAAAAGGCTGTCGCGATGGTCGGGTATGCCAGAAGCCTCTGTGGCGAGGTGGAGTTCTCCTTGGAGGACGCCACGCGCAGTGACCTTGACTACCTCTGCCGTGTTGTCGAGGCTGTCATCAAGGCAGGCGCTTCTGTGGTCAACCTCCCTGACACGGTAGGCTACGCCACCCCTGAGGATATGAAGAGAATGGTCTCTTCGGTGATGAACCGGGTACCCAACATCGACAAGGCCATCATAGCGGTGCACTGTCACAACGACCTGGGCCTTGCGGTGGCTAACACCATGGCAGGATTGCAGGCTGGGGCCCGCCAGGCTGAGTGCACCCTGTGCGGCATCGGAGAGAGGGCAGGCAATGCCGCCCTTGAAGAGATTGCCATGGCCATCAGGACGCGAGGCGATGAGTACAACTTCACCTCCAACATAAGGAATGAGGAGATCTATCGCTCTGCAAGGGTGCTGACCTCCATAACCGGGGTGAAGATGAACCCCTCCAAGGCGATCGTGGGAGCCAACGCCTTTGCCCATGAGAGTGGCATCCATCAGCATGGCATGATGGCCAACAGCCTCACCTACGAGATCATGACACCAGAGAGCGTGGGTGTCCTCACCACCAGTTTGGTGCTTGGCAAGCATAGCGGCCAGCACGCCTTTGAGAAGCGCCTGGTCGACCTGGGCTATGGCCTGGGCAAGGACGAGGTCATCCGCCTGTTCGGAGAGTTCAAGAACCTTGCGGACCGCAAGAAGACCATCACCGACCGCGACCTCATCGCGTTGGTGGAGAGTACCAGCAAGAGTTCGCCTGTCACGTGGGAGCTTGACTCCTTTGTGGTCAACAGCGGCAACATGATGACCAGCACCGCGTGCGTCACCCTCAAGAAGGGGGAGAAGAAGTACCAGGAGGTCGCCTGCGGCACCGGGCCTGTCTATGCATCGCTGCGTGCGGTGGAGAAGATCATCCGCCACCCCTTCGGCCTTGAGGACTACAATTTGCAGGCGGTCACCGAGCATCGCGACGCCCTTGGTGAGGTCGTGGTGAAGATCAGTGACGGCAATGGTGTCTACCGTGGCAGGGGTGTGAGCACCGACGTCATCGAAGCCTCCATCCTCTCATGCCTTGCTGCGGTGAACCGTATGCTCGATGAGAGTGAGCCCCACTATGCGCAGGGGGTGAAGGTGACCTCTGCTCCCAACTTTGCCAATGACATGCTCAGTAGTCATAGCGACAAGAAAAAGGAGCTCTCCGATGAGTAAGATAGCCCTGTTCGATTCAACCCTGCGTGACGGCAGCCAGGGAGAGGGCATCAGCTTCTCCGTTGAGGACAAGCTGAAGATTGTACGGGCCCTCGATGCCTTGGGTGTGCAGTACATTGAGGCGGGGAACCCCGGATCAAACCCCAAGGACCTGCAGTTCTTTGAACGGGCACAGAGCCTGTACCTCAAGCATGCCACGCTGGTGAGCTTCGGCTCGACCAGAAGAAGGGACAGCCTTGCCAAGGATGATGTGAATTTGCAGAACCTGGTCAAGAGCAATACGAAGGTGGTATCCATCTTCGGCAAGAGCTGGGACTTCCATGTCACCGACATCATCAAGACAACGCTAGGGGAGAACCTGGCAATGATCGAGGACAGCGTGCGCTTCATCGTGGAGTCCGGCAGTGAGGTCTTCTTTGATGCCGAGCACTACTTTGACGGCTACGTTGCAAACAAGGAGTATGCCCTTGCTACCCTGAAGGCCGCCCTTGACGGCGGTGCCTCGACCCTGGTCCTTTGTGAGACGCGTGGAGGAATGATTCCTTCTCTGGTAGCTGCCATCACAGCTGAGACGGCACGCCTGTTCCCCTCTGCCACCCTGGGCATCCATGCCCATGACGACATAGGGTGCGGCGTCGCATCCTCCATAGCGGCAATTGAGAGTGGGGCCACTCAGGTGCAGGGCACGCTGCTTGGCTTCGGCGAAAGGTGCGGCAATGCCAACCTGGCCAGTATCGCCGCCATCCTGGAGACCAAGATGGGCCACTCCTGCCTCAAC
The DNA here is from genome assembly GCA_964527665.1 of uncultured Sphaerochaeta sp. Taxonomy (GTDB): domain Bacteria; phylum Spirochaetota; class Spirochaetia; order Sphaerochaetales; family Sphaerochaetaceae; genus Sphaerochaeta. Next base: position 147 of record CAZGOK010000295.1, on the reverse strand, counting down.
GGTGTCATCCTGGAGAACCTCACCCCTGTCTGCCGTGCCGTAGCTGAGGTTGCCAATGTGCGCATCAGCCATGGCACTCCCTTCATCGGACGCAGTGCCTTTGCCCACAAGGGTGGGATGCATATCGACGGGGTGCAGAAGAACCCC
>CAZGOK010000294.1:0-2506 GCA_964527665.1 uncultured Sphaerochaeta sp. | reverse complement strand
CCAAAAGGTTGCTCTCTACAAGGGGCATCTGCTCCCTGGCAAAGAGACCTACCCCTGAAGAGATTAAAAAGGGTACGTATACTATACAGGCGACAGGGGCGTTTTATAGTTTGCTGAAGGTGAGGGACTAAGATTTGGATAGAGGGGGAATGATCGGTCTGGCGACCGGTCATTCCATCATGCGTATGAAGCTTACCTGTTGGTCTGTATCTAAAAACAACTTCTTTCCTTTTCAGCCAACTCTTGTAAAATAGATACTGCGAGCAACTATAGTATCGGTGCCAAAGGGAGGAAATCTCCATGAGAAGGACAATCTACTGAGGCCATCTATCCATACCACCAAACAGATAGATCAATCTACAAGGCTATAGATCTTGCTATAGCCAAGCATCAAAGAAGTGGACCACGTCAATATGAAATTGAGCTTTCGCGATTCCTTCAGCGTTTTATATCCTGTTACTATGAAAAGTTTTATCAAGCGCATCATGCAAGCGATACTTGGTTTTCTCGATTTACTTTTCAACACTGATAGATCGACCTACCATGAAGCCTCTCTTATACAGCGAAGATAGAACATGACCTCAATGGTCTCAATTCACCTTTTCCTAAGGCCCTTCCTTTTTTTGCTGACTCCTATAAGATAGAGGGTATGAATACCTATACCGAACTCACTGAACACTGCACAGCCTTTTCTGAGGGCTTTGCCTCCATACACGAGATTGCTTTGGAGTGGGGCTATGCAAACCACCATATCGCACAGGGCATACAGAAGATCGTGTACTATTACAGAGAGAAAAATGCATCAACAGAGTATGTGCTGAACAATGCACACACCTATCTCCTGGCAGAGATCTTCCAGAATCCTGAGAATATCAGGCTTCTGATGGGAGAGCATGAACGTGATACCAAGCCAGAGGGGTCCCACGTCCTCACCTCCTTGGAGAAAGATCCGGCTTTCTGGTGCTACTTCTCCGTCAAGGAGCATCTGTGTGGTGACCTTTGGTCCATAGTGGACCATATGAGTGGAGAGGAGCACACCCTGTATTCACAGGTGATCACAGCCATGCAGAAGTGGGAAGATGCACAGGCCTTGCGCTTCCTAGGCTTACTGCTTCCCAATGGGGAGTGCCTACAGTCTGTGGGGATCACCAAGCACAACAGGCTCACGGTCTCTGACTTCCTGTACTACTGCTCCCTGTTCAAACCCGAACGGGGTTTGAAGGCGATACTGGGCAAGCACTTCGCTCAGTTCTCTGAACTGGACCAGATCCGCACATGGACCCCGACCATCATAGATTCCCACGAAATGGGGTTTGCATGGCACTCATTCACCCTCCCTGATTTTTCCACTGAAAAACTGAGCGGTACATGGATACCCACAACTCTGGGAGACCATCAGTTTTATACGATCAGAGCTGTTGATACCAGCATGCTTGATCCATCCATGCGCACGCTGTTTGAAACTGATCCCAAAACTCTGGCTTGCTCCTTCATCAAGGACAATGCAACAGGAGAGATGGCCCTCTTCACCAATACAGAGGTTGCCTTCACCTTGTATGCAGATATGCTGAATAAGGCATACCCTACGCTTGAACTTCCCCAAAAGCCCTCTGTCTTCATCGGTGCGGCACTGCATGCCCTGATACAAGAGATAGGCCTTCCTGTCCCCTGGAAAAAGTATGAAGCGATCATTGGGTACAGAAAATCCAACAAGAGTGAACATGAAACATACCAGATGGAGTGGGAAGGATTCCTAGAGGAGTTCAGCAGGAGCGCTAGGACAAAGAAGCCCTCCACCAAAGATATTATAGAGCTGCTCGACAAAGCCCAAACACGAGGGATTAAACCGGATGTGGATGCGGTATGCAAGGCAACAGGACTGCAGAGGGACGATGCAGAACTCATCATGCAAAGCCTTGCTCTGACAATTGACGAGTCGCCGGACGAAAATGAAAGTGGAGCCTTAGCTGAAGACCTCGTTTACATCGTCCCTGAGGAGGACAGGTTGTTTGAATTGCAAGGGTGGCATAAGCCTGATGATGGGGATGGAAGCCTTCTACGCCTTGATCTCACTGATTCAGAGTTTTTTGATTTCAACAATATTGAAGAGGCATATAAGAGCTTTGTTCAGCTCTCTGATGAACTCTACCTCCAGGAGATCAGAAAATATGGCATGGTCAACCGTATAGAGGCACTCTTTACCGGTACCTTTGCTGATGATCTCAGCTTTTCATGTATGAATACCTTCTTCTGGCTTCTCTACCATCATGGCAGGGAGTGGACTCCTGTACGCAGCTATGCCATCGAGATGCTCAAGTGGATTCCCGATATCATACTGCACTGCTTTGATGACTCTGAGAAGTTCATTGAGCTGTTCAGCCTATTCACCAAGAAGTTCCTCTGCACCAAAGGGATCTGTTCCCTCAAGGCCCGTCCAACTGCTAAGCAGGGGGAAACAGGCAGATATGCCATCAAGGGGACAGAGGCGTTCTACAGCTTGCTGAAG
>CAZGOK010000293.1:0-2512 GCA_964527665.1 uncultured Sphaerochaeta sp. | reverse complement strand
TGAGAAGACCCTTGAAGCTTGCTCGTGTTTTGTTATAGTTGCAAAGAAACTCAAAGTATGCGTAAATTCGTAGCCCTTTGAGAGTATGGGGCAGGTATGTCATCATTGTGTCCAAGAGGATAAAAAGACAATGATAACATCGGCCTCGTACTCAAATGAAGAAAAGTCAGCCCTGGTTAGGGAGTATTTGGAGAATTTCCAAGCAAACAAAAGCAAATGTTGCAAATTTGCCATGGATAGGGGTATTGACGACTCCACCTTCCTAGGTTGGATCAGGAAATTCGACACCCAAGGCATTTACCCTAGACGCGACAAGGCCAGGCCCCCGGTGGCAAAGAAACAGCAACAGAAGATCATCATGGTAGGCTCTCCTGCCATAGCTGGATTTATCTCCAAGACCGTACACCCCTGCTGCACTATCAGCATCGAATGTTGTGGTTGTACCATCACTATGGGTGAGGGTTTCACCAGCGAGGACCTGAAGAAGGTGCTCCTTGCAGCAAAGGGGGTCAGATGATGTTCCTTGATGCGGAGAACTATGACCACTACATATGCTCCGGCATAACCGATATGAGGTGTGGGGCCATGGCCCTTGCCTATCGTGTGAAGGAAGACCTGGACATGGATCCTTTCTCCAGGAGCATCTTCCTCTTCTGTGGAGGGCAGGGACGAATCCTAAAGGTCCTTGTATGGGACAACGGATTCATCCTATGGCAAAAGCGCCTCTGCGAAGGCACCTTCCGATGGCCAAGGAATGAGGGTGAGGCACGGCTCATAAGCCGCGAAGATGTGCTTCGACTCATCTCCGGCCAGGATGTGTTCAGGCGCATTCCAGTGCAAGAAGGAACGCCTGAAATCTAGATGAAATAGCTCTAAAAACCATGTTTAATTGCTTTTGAGGATTGTAATTAAACATGGTTTCTGATACACTATCCCTATGATTGAAGAGCAACAATACAAGAACAGGATACTGGCGCTGGAGGACGAGTTGGTCCTTGCGAAGGCTGATGCCGAGCGCTGGAAAAACCTGTATCTTGCCGCCAACCAAAAGCGTTTCGGCAGGAGTTCGGAGACTGCCGAGCAGCTGGGGCAGGGCCTCTTTGACGAGGCTGAGCTTGAGAATACCATTGATGCCAAAAACAATACTGAAGGTGAGCTCACAGCCCAGAAGGTCAGGACCTATACTCGCGTCGTATCACGCAACAGGACCTTCACTCTGGATGCATCCACCCCAGTGGTGGAAATCCGTCATGATGGCGGGCTTGTCCCCGTCTGTGGCTGTGGATCCACCATGCATGCCTGTGGTGAGTATGTCATGGATACCCTTGCAGAAATCCCAGCCTCCAGGATCATAATCCACCACATCCATACCCAATTCGAGTGCCCCAATTGCCTCCCTGAGCCAGGTGAGGCCAAGATAGTCACTGCCAATGATGAGGGAACCCTTCTCGGTGGGACCATATGCGACCCCACTCTGCTGGCCACCATCGTAACGGACAAGATGCAGTTCGGCCTTCCCCTCTACCGGCAGGAACAGAAGCTGGTTGCAGAGCAGAGGGGCATCTCAAGGCAGGCGATGAGCGGCTGGATGATGCTTGTAGGAAGGGCCCTTCAACCACTGGGCAGGGCAATGGAAAGGTCGTTGCTCTCCTATCCACTCTGGAACGCCGATGAAACTGGCTTGAGAGTGCTCAAGGTACCTGACGAGAAGGAATCCGACGCAGCCCGCAACTGTTTCATGCTGGTGAGGGCGGCTACAGACAGGGACGGGAGCAGGGGGCCGGTACTCTTCAACTTCAGCATCCTCCGTACAAATGAGACCATGGCGGACTTCCTGAAGGATTATCACCATGTCTTGCAGTCCGACGGGCTTTCCGGGTATGAACATGCTGAAAAGATGGGGAACTTCACCCATTTGGGTTGCATGGTCCATTCGCGCCGCAAGGCGGCTGACATCCTGAAGACCAACAAAAAGATAAAGCTTGCAGCTGAGCTTGTAGCTCTCTACGGTACCTTCTTCCACCATGAAGGCGAGCTTTGTGACGCCCAGAAAGGCCCTCATCCTCTTGCTGATGACCAATACCTTGCCAAGCGAAGGGAAATACTGACCCCTGACCTGGATGCCCTCAAGGCATGGCTCGACCTCCATAAGAAGACTGTGCTCAAGGGCAGCAAAATGGAGACAGCCATAAACTACCCTCTTGACCGCTGGGAAAAGCTCACCAGATTCCTCGACTATCCCTATGCAACCAGCTCGAATCAGCTCGCTGAGAATTCGATTCGTCCCTTCGCTTTGGATCGGAAAAATTTCCTTTTCTGCATCACACCCCAGGGGGCTGAGGTTTCCGCACTCTATTTCTCGCTTGTGGAGAGTTGCAAGGCTATGGGCATAGACCCCCACGCTTACCTTACCTATGTCTTCGCCAATGCAGGAACCTGCAGGACAGACGAAGACTGGGATACAATGATCCCCGGCAGTGCCGATCTCAGCGTCATGCCTGCCTACTATGCG
>CAZGOK010000292.1:0-2518 GCA_964527665.1 uncultured Sphaerochaeta sp. | reverse complement strand
TCCATCTCCATCTCCATCTCTGGCCAATGTCCTTTGTCTCAATACCGGCTTGTACAGTGTTCTGAGCTGCAACCTCTACAACTTATCATGGGTACCCCTCGACTTGTAGCTATAGGGAATGTACCATCCCGGCATACAATTATGCATGGTGAAAGGTTCATGAATCTTGTCCGGACCCTTACAATATGTAATACTCTGAACCTATGAAAGCAACTCCGACAGATACTATGAAGCCTCCAAGAAAAAAGCGTACGACAGCTACACCCCTAGGCAAGAGCAGTACAGATACCCTCATGCAATTCAACTTCAAGCTCTACAGGGAAACAGATGGTTGGGGCCTCACCCTTTGTGATGCCAAGGGAAAGCCTTGTCAGCCCGACTATCGCCAATACACCTCGGGTGTACGTGATGCCCTGAGAGAGTTCAACCTGCTGGTCCAAAAGGAGCAGAAGTATCTTCGCTGGGATATGGGCGACCAGGGCAAGGATGGAGGGACCGTCCATGACCCTTCGCTCAGGCTCATGGAGCTTGTGCTGCGTTCGCGCCTGCTCCTTGATGAGGGCGGCACCCTCCTGCATCCCCAGAACCAAGAATCAAAAGCCATGCTCTCCATAGAAAAAATAGGAGAGACACAGGTAGCTGTAGCACCGCTCATCCTCTCCTTTGACCAGATTCTTGCTGACAAGCAGACCCAAGGCAGAGCCAAACCCTATCCCATCTCCTCTGAGCTTGTGGTCGTAGGGAAGAACGTCTTTCATGTCTCTGACCTTGGATCCTACTGGAATGAGTGGTATTTACTCACCACAACGGTGCTCGTGCAGGACCTGCACACCTATCTTGCCCTTGCACTCTCAAAGTTTCCAACCATATCCCTGCATTTCGAGGGGTATAGCGTCCATACCGTTGCTCCGAGGACAGCCTCCTCAAGTCTCCTTTTCAAAGAGATAGATGCCTATGGGTTTCTGCACATCCTTCCACTTATCCACCTTGAATCATACCCCCCTGGGTTCTTTGAGGACCATGACATCACCAAGGTCGTCGAAATAGACCAGGATGAGAAGACCTTGTCCGTTGGGGAGGTCGTCTATCCGAGGGCCCCTGACAATGAGTTCAGAGATTTGCTCTCCCTGATGGGAAAGGAGGCCAAGAGTACGGTGTTTGAAGAAGAGCGCCATTTTATCCTTGAGCCCGACTTCGCCCAACGGTTCCTCTCCCTCCATATGCAGGAACTGCTATCGCACTTTGTCCTCTTCCAGTCATCGGTGCTCGGCAAGTATAAGGTCAAGTTCGTCAAACCCAAGATGAGGCTCTCCCTAGGGGATGGCATCGATTATTTTGAAGGCAAGGCTGATATCGATGTGGAGGGGCAGACCTTCTCCTTTACCCGCTTCCTCTCTGAGTACCGGCAAAATGGATACATCATCCTCAATGACGGCTCAAAAGCGTATCCTGACATGCGCAGCCTCAACCGGTTCGAACGATTGGTCCATCAGAACTCAAAGCAGGACGAGACGGTGAGGGTCTCATTCTTTGATATCCCCACCCTCCAGCGTGATGCCACCCTTTCGCTGGAAGGTGATGGCGGCCTCAGGGCGGAGACCTTCTACAAAGGGTTCAACGCCATAGGCAAGAGCCGCGGTTCCTATGCGATCGAGGACGGGCAGCTGCGCCCCTACCAGGTGTATGGGGTGCAATGGATGGAGTACCTGCGTGACCACCGGATGGGGGGCTGCCTCGCCGATGAGATGGGTTTGGGAAAGACCGTGGAGGTCATCTCCTTACTGCGGCGCACCTATGAAGGAGGATGCAAGGAGCCTACGCTCATCCTCGTTCCCCGCTCCCTGATCTACAACTGGCAAAATGAACTGCAGCGGTTTGCCCCCGAGTTGAACTGTGTCCTCTATTATGGGGCAACACGGGACATCTCCATGATCGAGGAGAGCACTGCCACCATAGTGATCAGCAGCTATGCCACGATCCGCAATGATATCAAGACCCTCTCCAAAAAGTCCTTCAGCTACGTGATCCTCGATGAGTCGCAGAACATCAAGAACTTGGAGACCCAGACTACCAATGCAGTCCTCGCCTTGAAGGCCCGTCACCGCCTGGCCCTCAGTGGAACCCCGGTGGAGAACAATCTGGGGGACCTGTACAGCCTCTTCCGTTTCCTCAACCCCTCCTTTTTTGGGAGCCAGAGTGAATTCCTCCGCGATTATATGCGTCCTATCCAGGACAAGCAGGACAAGGATGTACTGAAGGACCTGAAGACACGCGTCTATCCGTTTATGCTCAGGAGAGTAAAGAAGAACGTCCTCAAGGACCTTCCTCCCAAGACCGAGCAGGTTTCCTATGTCGAATTGGACGAGAAGCATCTGGGCATCTACAACCGCAGGCGTGAAGAGCTCAAGGCAAAGGTGACGATGGCAGTCGGCCAAGGTGGGGTGGGAAAGAATACCTTCATGATCTTGCAAGCCCTTACGGAATTGAGGCGCCTAGCTTCCGTACCTGAAGCTGATGG
>CAZGOK010000291.1:0-2526 GCA_964527665.1 uncultured Sphaerochaeta sp. | reverse complement strand
ATATTCCTACTAAGCATATATTTCTTGAAAGGAAATAATATCGATAGAAGAAAACAGTGTTGGGAAGTAGCAGAAGAATGAACCTTTCCCCTGTATTCGTAGAGAATATGGCGTAATACTGCAGAGAACACGGAATTAATTGCGTGAACCTATATATTTTTAGTTTTTTCTTGAATATGTTGCAATCTGTTGTATTATAACTAGTGAAATGGACATCAAGCTACTACATCCTGCAGGTATTCACTCTAGGAATATCCATGCTGCAGATAAAGTAGTACGATGTAAGTAGGGATATAGTTGGCTTCTCAGAATTAGGAGGAAAGCAATGAATATAATCGGAAAACCCTTGAATAGAGTCGACGCCAAAGAAAAAGTCACGGGTAAAGCAAAATACACTGGCGACCTGGTAAGTCCACACGCACTCTTTGCAAAAGTCATGCACAGCACCATCGCCAATGGCCTTGTCCTGTCCTTTGACCTTGAGGAGGCCTGGAAGGTACCCGGTGTCGTTGACATCGTCACCTGTTTTGATGTGCCGGATATCCAGTTCCCCACAGCAGGGCACCCCTGGTCGACCGTCAAAAAGCACCAAGACATTGCCGACAGGAAACTCCTCAACACCAGAGTCCGTTTCTATGGCGATGATATAGCAGCAGTCATTGCAGAGGATGAAATCTCTGCTCATGAGGCTGTGCGCAAGATCAAGGTCACGTATGAAGAGTATGAGCCCATCCTCTCTATCGAGGCAGCCTTGGCCGAAGGGGCAATGGCGATCCACGAGGAGAAACCTAATAACATTGTTGTCCAATCCTCCTATGAAATGGGCAACTTCGATGAGGCCATCAAGGAAGAGGGGCTCACCAGGATCGAAGGGGACTACGACACACCCATCGTCCAGCACTGCCATATCGAGAAGGCCACCTCCTTTGCCTACATGGAAGATGGAAAGATCGTGGTGGTCGCAGCAACGCAGATCCCTCACATCGTCAGACGGGTCTGCTCCCAGGCCCTTGGTGTCGGCTATGGGGATATAAGGATCATCAAGCCGTATATTGGTGGAGGCTTCGGCAACCGCCAGGATGCCCTGACCGAGCCTTTGAATGCATACCTCACTACCCGCGTCGGAGGGAGGCAGGTCCGCCTGGAGTATACCAGGGAGGAGACCTTTGCCTGTACTCGCGTACGCCATGCCATGAAATTCCACATTGTCTCCTATGTCCGTAAGGACGGCTCCTTTGCAGCCCGTTCGATCGTCGCCTACTCCAACCAAGGTGCGTATGCATCCCATGCACATGCCTTGGTTGCCAATGCGGTCAATGGCTTCCGTATGATGTACCCTGAAGGGGCAGTCAAAGGTGAGGCATACACGGTCTATACCAACCTGCCCACAGCAGGGGCTATGCGCGCCTACGGAATCCCTCAGATTGGATTCGCCCTAGAAGCACATGTCGATGACATTGTCCGCGTGGCGGGATTCGATCCTATAGCGTTCAGAAAAAAGAATATGATGAAGCTCGGCTTCATCGATCCGATGACTACCATCCAGTGCCACTCCACCGGCCTTTCCGAGTGCATCGACATTGGAGAGAAGCACCTCAACTACACCGAGAAACGCGCTAAGTATGCCAACCAGACGGGCCCTGTCAGAAAGGGCGTCGGCATGGGCATCTTCTGCTACAAGACAGGGGTCTACCCCATCAGCTTGGAAACGGCGGCATGTCGCATGCTGCTCAACCAGGACGGGTCGCTGCAGCTGCAGATGGGAGCGACCGAAATCGGGCAGGGAGCCGATACCGTCTTTGCCATGATGGCAGCTGAGACTGTAGGGCTGACCATGGATAAGATCCATGTGGTAAGCAAGCAGGATACTGACGTCACCCCCTATGATACAGGTGCATATGCCTCCAGGCAGACGTATGTATCAGGCATGGCGGTCAAGAAGACTGCTGAGGTATTCCGAAAGAGGCTCCTTGAATTTGCAGGCTTCATGCTGAACAAGGACCCTTGGGACCTTGATATCAAGGAGAACAACATCGTCCATATGAACAAGGACGAGGTGTTGCTCTCGGTCAAGACGGTCGCCGAGGAGTCATGCTACAGCCTGACCAACTCGACGCACATCTCAGCTGAGGAGTCGCACCACTGCTCGGACAACACCTACTCCTTTGGGGTCTGTTTTGCCGAGATCGAGGTTGACATCCCGATGTGCCACATCAAGGTGGTGGACATCATCAACGTCCATGACTCAGGAAGGATCATCAACCACCAGACTGCCGAAGGGCAGGTGCATGGAGGCATGAGCATGGGTCTTGGCTACGGCTTGTATGAGCACCTGGACTTTGACCAGAAGACTGGGCGGATGCTCAATGACAACCTGCTGGACTACAAGCTGATGACTCCGATGGATACCCCGGACCTGCATGTTGCGTTTGTGGAGACCGAAGACCCCACCGGCCCGTACGGCAACAAGTCACTCGGAGAGCCCCCTACCATCCCTGTTGCACCGGCTATCAGGAATGCTATGCT
>CAZGOK010000290.1:0-2530 GCA_964527665.1 uncultured Sphaerochaeta sp. | reverse complement strand
ACCTCCAGCGAAGAGTTGGAAAGGCTGTACCAGTTGCTGGCCCCAGGGGCCGATCTGTTTGAAGTATAGTGTGTAGGAGAATAAGTAATAATGGAAAAAAGTAAGCTCGCTGATGGCATGTACGCTGTCATGCATACCACAAAGGGTGATATCACCCTACGTTTGGAGTTCAAGAAAACCCCAATGACTGTCGCCAACTTTATTGGGTTGGCAGAGGGTTCCTTGAATATCAATGGAAAGAACAAGCCTTTTTATGATGGACTGACCTTTCATAGGGTCATTGAGAACTTCATGGTCCAGGGCGGTTGCCCCAAGGGAACAGGGACCGGCGGTCCTGGCTATACATTCCCCGATGAGTTCGATGACTCCTTGAAGCATGCTGCCCCGGGAAAGCTCTCCATGGCAAACTCAGGTCCTGGAACTAATGGTAGCCAGTTCTTCATCACCCACGTGCCCACCCCTTGGCTCGACGGCAAGCACTCAATCTTTGGTGAGGTTCTTGAAGGTCAGGATATTGTCGATGCGATCGCACAAGGCGATAAGCTCACCAGTGTAGAGATCATCCGAAAAGGAAGTGAGGCTGAAGCTTTTGTTGTTTCACGTGAAACATTCACCTCCTTGGTGACTGCTGCCGAAGCTAAGACAAAAAACCGTAATGCTGAAAAGCATGCCAAACTTGACCAAGAGCTCAAGAATCGCTGGCCTGATGCGATAGCGACCCCAAGTGGCCTTAGGTATGTAGTCAATGAAGCTGGCGACGGCAAGGCTTCTCCCAAGCATGGGCAGAAAGTTACCGTGCACTATACCGGGACCCTACTCAATGGAAAGATGTTTGACAGCTCTGTACAAAGGGGTGCTCCTGCAGTCTTCGCCGTAGGTGAGGTGATCGAGGGATGGAATGAAGCTCTCAAGACTATGAGTAAGGGTGAGAAGAGAACCCTCATCATTCCCCCAGATCTCGGATATGGTGCTCAAGGGTATCCTGGCATCATCCCTCCTGATTCCCATCTTGTGTTTGATGTTGAGCTCATTAGTTTTTAATTGTTCTTTTGTAAGGAGATATAGGTGAAAGACAAGTCTTTGCAGTTCGTTTGTACCCAGTGTGGCCGTGCAGAAAACAAGTGGTTGGGACGCTGTCCTGATTGTGGAAGCTGGAACTCCTTCGAGGAAGAGCTTATTCTGCCCCAACAGAGCAAACCTGGGAAGACTGCACAGATCAGCCTTGAGACAAAGCCCGTCTCCCTTGAGGATATCCAGGTCGAGCCTGGTTTCCGCTATGAAAGCGGTATCTCCGAACTTGACCGTGTATTGGGCGGAGGGGTCATGCGTGGCTCCTCCATCCTGTTGGGAGGTGAGCCTGGGATAGGGAAATCGACGCTTATGCTGCAGATGATAGAGAAATGTTCGCTACAGCGCACGGTCCTCTATGTCTCAGGTGAGGAGTCTCCTTCCCAGGTAAAGCTCCGGGCCCAGCGTCTGGGCCTCTCCCTTTCCAAGATTTCCATCTTTTGCGACACCCGTGTCGAAGTCCTGGTTACTATACTGGAGAAGATGAAGCCGCAGGTAGTGGTCATCGACTCCCTGCAGACGCTTTCCAGCAGTGAGGTGGCCTCCCCTGCCGGGTCGGTCAACCAGATACGTTTCTGTTCCACCGAGCTGGTGGGCATCTCTAAGCAGCTAGGCATATCCCTGTTCCTTGTTGGCCATGTCACCAAGGAAGGGGTGCTTGCGGGGCCCAAGGTCATTGAGCATCTTGTCGATACTGTGCTCTATTTCGATCAGGTGGGAAGTGGCGTACGCCTCATCAGGGCAGCGAAGAATCGGTTTGGATCAGTTGATGAGATAGGTATCTTCCATATGGGCGAGAAGGGCCTCACTGCTGTGACCAATCCCTCTTCCTTCTTCATTACCGATAGGGAAGGGGAGAGTACCCCTCCTGGAATTGCCTATACGGCTGTGGTTGAGGGGTCGCGTACCTTCCTTGTGGAGATCCAGGCCCTTACCGTCCCTAGCAAAAGCGGCTTTTCCCGTGTCTATTCCGACCGCATTGATACTGCCCGGGTCACTAGGATCGCCGCTATCCTGGAACGCCATGCACAGGTTCGCCTGAACGACCAGGATATCTATGTGAATGTTGCCGGTGGTATGCGGCTCAACGAAGTCTCCATTGACCTTCCCTTGGCTCTCGCGCTCTGGTCAGCCTTGAAAGGAGTCCCCCTACCCTCCTCATTGGTCTCCTACGGGGAGATGAGCCTCGCGGGTGAGGTTCGTACGGTGGGCTTCGCAGAGAAGCGTGAGAAGGCCTCTAGCGAGCTAGGATTCAAGAGGGTTTTGCTGCCTAAGAGCAATAAGGCCAAGAGTTCTCTCAAGGTTTACCCTGTCGATACCATCAAGAAGGCCTTGGGAGTCTGCTCGACACTGACAGAGAAATAATACCAGAAAAACTTAAAGCTAAAAACAAACAATCTCTCCCAAACACAAAAAAACCTCCACTAGGGAGGTTTTTTGTGGCTGAGGCTATCTCTTAAAC
>CAZGOK010000289.1:0-2543 GCA_964527665.1 uncultured Sphaerochaeta sp. | reverse complement strand
GTGTTCAACAGCATGAAGGCCAAGAGCCCTGTTGCAAAATCCCTGTTCAAGTTCTTTGTCCTCGTGGCCAAGCACTACAACCACAACCGTGACCTGCTCGTCGGCGAGGTAGCCACCTTCAAGAAGCGCAGCCGCCTCCTTGATGTGCTCAGGTCCTTCCTGCCAACCGTCCTGCTCTACCCCCTGTACAAGGTGGGGGACCACCTGGTCTACGGCAAGGTCAAGCAGAAGCTGGGCAAGAACTTCATAGCCGGTGTCAGTGGTGGCGGATCGCTCAGTGAGAGCGTGGACATGTTCTTCTCTTCCATCGGTATCAAGTTGCTCGATGGCTACGGCCTTACAGAAAGTGCCCCGGTCATCGCTGTGAGGAACCTGAACCACGGCATCAAGCGCACCGTCAGTCCACTGGTGGGAACTGAGGTGAAGATTGTCGATGAAGGGGGCAGGGAGGTTCCTCCTGGGGTGAAGGGGGTTGTCATGGCGCGCGGGCCTCAGGTGATGAAGGGGTACTACAAGAGACCCGCCCTTACCAAGGCTGTGCTCTCCCCCGACGGCTGGCTCAATACCGGGGACCTGGGCGTCTGGACCCACCATGGCGAGTTCGCCCTGGCAGGACGGGCAAAGGATACCATCGTGCTCTCCGGCGGTGAGAACCTGGAGCCTGTCCCCATCGAGGCCAAGATCTGTGAAAGCGAGTTTGTGGAGAGCGCAGTGGTGCTCGGCCAGGACAAGAAGTATCTTGGGGCCCTGGTGGTGCTGAACAGAAAGAACATTGAGGAGTACCTGAAGCGCGAGCAGATCCCCTATCTTGTTGACAAGCTTGCCGGCATGAAAGAGGTCAAGGCTCTGGTGGAGGCCTCCATCAATGAGATCATCAGCGTAAAACATGGGTTCAAGAACTATGAGCATATCAACAGGATCGTCATCATAAGCAAGTCTTTTGAGGTCGGAGTGGAGTTGAGTGCAAAGCAGGAGCTCAAGCGTTTTGAGATAAACAAGCTCTACAAACAGGAGATAGAGAAGCTGTTTGCCAGTTGAGCCCTCTAGTTAAGGTATACTAGCAGAATATTTTATTCGACAGATAGCGAGAGCAGTGTCAGAAATCTTGCTTATTTCCCCTGTGTCAGATACACTTTGCGTGTAGTACAGACATAGGGGTTTTTAATGCTTCAGATCATCGGAACAAAGAAATGCAAAGAGACGGCCAAAGCCTTGCGTGCATGCAAGGAGCGCTCGATACCTTGTCAATTCGTCAATCTTAGCGAACGTTCGCTCTCCGAAGGGGAGTGGGCATCCCTGTTCCAATCCATCCCGGACGAAGATCTTGTGGACACCTCTTCTCCCTACTACACCAAGCAAGGCTACCAATACCGTGAATTTTCCCCACAAGAGGAGCTCAAGGAGCACCCTGAGCTTCTGAAGACCCCCGTGCTGCGCATCAAAGGCAGGGCCCATGCGGGGTTCGACCTCCCGAAGCTGATCGAATGGGGAGGCTTGTGATGGTACGCTATGCAGTGCTGGGCAGTGGCTCCAGTGGGAACAGCTACGTCTTCTCCGATGGAACCACATCGGTATTGGTCGACCAGGGCTATAGCGGTGTCGAGCTGGGCAGGCGGCTTTCTGCCATAGGCCTTGAACTTGACTCTGTAGCTGCAGTGTGCGTCACCCACCTCCATCCCGACCATGCCAAGGGTTTGGGCGTGCTTGCACGAAAAATGCGGGTTCCCATCTATTTGCACAGTGCAATGGTGGAAAAGGAGCCAGTGGTCTTCGCCAAGCTCGGAATCCCTGCGGAGTGTGTCTCCTTGGTGGAGCCCCTGCTTGAGTATGCTGTCGGGCCCTTTGTCCTGAGCTGCTTTGAGACGAGCCATGACAGCGCAGGGTCGGTGGGCTGGCACATCAGGCATGGGGATACGACGCTGATGGTCCTCACCGATACCGGCTGCTACAGCAGTGAGCATCTGAGCCTTGCCAAGAAGAGCAACATCCTTTTCTTGGAGGCGAACTACGATGAGGTGATGCTCCAAGAGGGGCCCTACCCGTATTATCTGAAACAAAGGATTTCCGGCTTGTATGGTCACCTTTCCAATGACCAGGCGATGCAGTTTTTGCAAGAAAGTGAATTTAATGGAGAGCATGTATATTTTATCCATCTCTCAGGTACGAATAACGAGCCCTCGCTCCTGTCTGAAATGGCCAGGCTGCAGATGAAGACTCCCTTCACGGTCTGTGAAAAAGGCCGTTGCTATGGGGGGGATATGGAGAAATCATGAACAAGAAGAAAGAGAAAGTGAACAAGAAGAACAAGAAAAAAGATATCTGGTCCCTTAAGCGCATCAGCAAGCTTAAGAGAGATGATGGTCTTACCATGAAGACAGTCTACGAGTACACGATGAATGCCATGGTGGACTGTACTGCCTCCAGAAACGGCAAGCGTGTCGCCCTTCGCATCTACGGTGATGACGAGAGCCTGATCACGTACGCGCAGATGAAGAGCATGAAGGACAGCATCGCCGTGACCCTGCTTGAGGCCGGCTTTGTCC
>CAZGOK010000288.1:0-2550 GCA_964527665.1 uncultured Sphaerochaeta sp. | reverse complement strand
TTATCGGGATTCAACTTGATTCCTATGAGAGATTTCTACAGCTTGAACGCTTCAAAGAGGGCTTGCCCCCTGAATCTGCGTCAGGTCTTGAAGAGGTCTTCCAAGCTACATTCCCGATAGATAGCCCCAATGGCGAGATGCGTCTTGCATACAAGGGGTACACTATTGATTATGATAATATCAAGTTCACCGAAACCGAGTGCAAGAAAAAGGGCCGCTCCTACAGTGTGCCCATCAAAGTCACGATCAGCCTTGAATTTTCTACTGGTGAGATGAGGGAGAAGGAGATCTTCTTTGGGGATATCCCCATGATGACTGATCGCGGAACCTTTATCATCAACGGAGCCGAACGTGTAGTTGTCAGTCAGATTCACCGCTCCCCTGGAGTGATCTTTTCCAATGATAAGGATGTATACTCCTCGAGGATCATCCCCTATCGTGGATCATGGCTTGAATTTGAAATTGATGATAAGAAACATCTGATCTTCACAAAAATCGACCGTAAGAAGCGCATCCTCGGAACGCTCTTTTTGCGTGCGATCGGGTTCAATACCCGCGAGAAGATCATTGAGCAGTTCTACAAGGGAGAGTTGGTTGAGATCGCTGATGACAGTGACTTGAAGTCAAGCCTTGAGAACCGTTACCTGTACAAAGATATCTACGCTATGGTCAACAAGGAGAACAAGAAGGTTCTCCGTGCTGGGGATAAGTTGCACGCCCATGAGATCGATGAGTTGCTCGCCTTGAAGGTGAACTCCCTGCATCTGATCAACATGCGCGACAAGGAGTCCTTGCATAGCGATATGATCCTCAACTGTTTTGAGGTTGAGGATGCCAAATATACCCGTGAGGGATTCGACGAACCGACCAAGGAAGATGTGCTCAGTCCTATCTTCAGTGTCCTTATGCCCGGAGAGATGATCGCCATCGAACGAGCAGAGAAGGACCTTCCTGACATGTTCTTCTCCAGCCGCAGGTATGACCTAGGCTCAGTCGGTCGCTACAAGTTCAACAAGAAGTTTGGCTCGGGATCGGAAGAGGAGGAGGAGAATGCCTCCACCGACCTGACCGTTCTGACCACCGAAGATATTGTCAACACGATGGGATTCCTGATCAAGGTCTTCATTCGTGAGCAGAACGTCGATGACATCGACCATCTGGGTAACAGGCGTGTCCGATCCGTTGGGGAGCTCCTGCAGAATGCACTTAAGAGTGCCTTTGCACGTATGGAGCGCATTGCCAAGGAGCGCATGAACCTTGAGACCGGTAGCGTCAAGCCCCAGGACCTGATCTCCATCAAGCCGATTGTGGCCGCTGTTAAGGAGTTCTTCGGCAGCAGCCAGCTGTCGCAGTTCATGGACCAGGTCAACCCGCTTGCCGAGCTTACCCACAAGAGAAGGCTCAACGCCTTAGGACCTGGAGGTCTCTCACGAGATCGTGCAGGCTTTGAGGTTCGTGACGTACACTACACCCACTACGGTCGTATCTGCCCCATTGAGACCCCTGAAGGACCGAACATCGGCCTCATTGTCTCCTTGGCAAACTACACCAGGGTCAACCAGCATGGATTCCTCGAATCCCCCTACCGCAGGGTGGTCGACGGTGTTGTGGCCAAATCGTATAGGTTCCTTGATGCCAATGATGAGGAGAAGTTCTTCATCGCACAGGCTTCAGCGAAACTGGACGATGACGGCAAGTTCCGCGACAAGGAAATTCCTGTACGCCACAGTGGTGACTACTCCACCAAGCCTCCTTCAGAAATTCGTTATATGGACGTATCTCCCAAGCAGGTCATCAGCGTTGCAGCATCACTCATCCCGTTTCTTGAGCATGATGACGCCAACCGTGCCCTGATGGGTTCCAACATGCAGAGGCAGGCAGTTCCTTTGGAATTCCCTGAAGCCCCTCGTGTAGGAACCGGAATGGAGAGCAAGACCGCCTATGATAGTGGAGTGCTTGTGAAGGCAGCCAAGGCCGGAACCGTCACGTACGTGAGTTCCGACAAGGTTGTCATCCGCGAGGATGATGCCGCTATTGAAGGTGAAGTGCGCGAGTACGCCATCCAGAAGTTCCAGAGGACCAACCAGGACACCTGCTTCAACCAGAAGCCCAATGTCCATGTTGGCCAGCACGTACAGAAAGGTGAGGCTATCGCCGACGGCCCTGCAACCCAGGATGGGGACCTCGCCCTAGGGCGCAATATTCTGGTTGGATTCGTTCCTTGGCATGGGTACAACTATGAGGACGCCGTCCTCATCAGTGAACGTGTCGTCAAGGATGACATCTACACCTCCGTACATATCAAGGAGTTCTCTACCGATATCCGTGAGACCAAGCTCGGACCTGAGAAGCTTACCCGGGATATTCCCAACACAAGCGAGAAGATGCTTGAGCAGCTCGATGAGGATGGAATTGTCCGCATCGGGACCATGGTCAAGCCAGGATCGATCCTTGTTGGTAAGGTGACTCCGAAAAGTGAGAGCGATACGACTCCCGAGTTCAAGCTGCTCAACTCCATCTTTGGTGAAAAGGCCAAGGAAGTGAGAGACA
>CAZGOK010000287.1:0-2558 GCA_964527665.1 uncultured Sphaerochaeta sp. | reverse complement strand
TCTGTCCGTATGACAACAACCGCATCGGGGGTAACTTCAGCACAGTGGAGCAGGTGGTTGAGGGCATTGTCCTCAAAAGGACCAAGTCCTGGGCATTTATCCCTGCTGACTCCACATTCCACAGTCTGAAGAGGCTGACAAAGAGGTTGTTGGCTTCGGAGTAGGGGATATTTCCTTTTCTCTTCTTAAAACATATGCCTTTTTACAAGAATGAAGTTTGGAGGATAGCCCTTATTTCAAGCTAAACCTCACCGGGTACCGCAACGTTACCGGTACAGCCTTCCCCCTAAGGCGTGCGGGTTCTCCCTGCAGCCCTGTGAAGGCCTTTACAGCAGCTTCAGCCAACCCATACCCAGGGTCTTCTTCCACCTCTATTCGTTCCACCTTTCCAGAAGCAGAGATGAACAAACGTAACATGACCAAGCCCTCTATCCCTTGCCGTTTGGCAAGGGATGGGTATTTGATCCTGGAAGCTAGAGCCGTCCTATTGAATGATGGACCTTGATCGATTCCTGTTGCCTCATAGTAGCCATCGACAAGGGAGGGTAAAGGATCGAGGGAAACAGCAGAGGCTGCAACAGAAGCAAGGGATGCTTCTGTTGCAGTAGAATCTGGCAAGGAATCATCAGGAGAAGATTTTGGTTCAACTTCTGAATCAGAAAGAGATTCCTCTAGTAGAGCCATTTCATCAGGCTGAATCAAAGGTTCCACCTTAGGCTCAGTAGCAAGCTCACTTTCAATAATAGCTCTGGTTTCTATGGGAGCAATACCCTCTTCTGATACAGAAGCAGGGATAGGTTCTTCCAAAGGAGGTTCTGGTTCAGGACTGATCTGAGGCTTGGTCTCTTCTGTTTTGATCCTTGTTGGTTTGGGTTGTTGTGGGATAGAGGGAGTGCTTGCCTTCTCTGAAGGGAGACTATCGACAAGGGAGATGGTCGCCCCTGTTGCACGAGGAGTTTGTTCAGCAGCACTAGGGATGGTAAGGGGGATAAAGAGTGCACCTAGGGAAGCGGCTGTTACCACCAGGGTTATCAGCATAACTCTAAAGATGTTCATAGAGTTGGCTCCACAATGCAATTGAGGGTGGTGACCCCACGCTGTTTCAACTGTTCAATGATAGGAGCCATTGTCTTGAAGGGAGTGTCCTTGTCAGCTAATAGGGAGAATTCCTCTGCAGAAGGCAGATCTTCCAGAAGAACTGCCTTCTCCTGATAGTATAGCTTGCCATCAGGAGCCACCAACAGAAGATGCTTAGCTTCTTCTGTTGATGAAGAGAAGGCACTCTGTGCAGGAGTTAGGGGAATGGGAAGGACATGGGTGGAGATGGCCAGGATGAGGAAGAAGAGCAACAACAGGAATGCAATGTCTGTCATGGCAGTAGGGGCTGCTGAGCGTTTCTTTCTCATGGGGCCATCACCCTTGTATTTTCTTGTTGAAAAGGTATGGCAGTAGTGGAACTATCAGATAAGGTTAAGGAGAGCCCAGCAATCTGTCTTTGTTCAGACAAGGAGAGAAGATCGACCACCTGCTGCCAGGAGGTCTCTGCTTCTACACTAAGGTGGAGAGTTGTGCTAGGGGTAAGTTCTCTAACAAAGGCCAGAGGGCTATAGGTCTCCCCTTCAAGCACTACTGTCCCTTGTTGGGTCAGCAGTGCTTGTAGAACTACGCTATCTGTCTGGGGTGTTGTTGTAGTGTTCGTGTGCAGGGCAATGCTCTGTGTGGTGTTGATACCAGCTAAAAGCAAAAAGAAAATAATGAGAAGAAAGGCAAT
Organism: uncultured Sphaerochaeta sp.; assembly: GCA_964527665.1. Classification (GTDB taxonomy): domain Bacteria; phylum Spirochaetota; class Spirochaetia; order Sphaerochaetales; family Sphaerochaetaceae; genus Sphaerochaeta. Next base: position 787 of record CAZGOK010000287.1, on the reverse strand, counting down.
GTCGCTAGGTTGGCCTAGGTCTCGTCTTTTTCGCATAGGGCTCCTGCTGCCATGTCCAATAGGAAGCTGAGAATAGTAGCAATTATAGATACGATGAGGCCGAAGGCTGTGGTAAACAGGGCTTCATACAGGCCTGAGGCAACAACTTGCAGTTGTACCGATACTGCTTCCGATACTGACTTGAAGGCGTTGATCATCCCGGTTACGGTTCCGAGGAACCCCAACACGGGACTGATCATAGCCACGAGGTCAAGCACAGAGAGTGGTCCTTCCAACTTCTTGAGGGGAAGCCTCTCTCCTCTCTTCCAAAGCAGGATAAAGGTAACAGTCCTTTCCAGTGCAATGACCACTGTTATTACCAAAAGGGCATAGAGCGGCCACATGACCGCTCCTCCCTTTTGCATAAGTGAATAGAGATTCTCTGTCTTCATGCTAGAACTTCAGTGTCCCGCCAAGGCGGATCTTGGTGCCAGGCATCGGGTAGCCACCAGAGAGTTCATAGGATGCATTGAGCAGATTATCGATGGCAACATACACCTTGAGGTCTTCAGTTACCTGAGCATTGAAGCTGAGGTTGAGGATAAAAGCAGGATCTGCTGTTCCGTATGTTCCTGTATACTCATCTAAGAACTCTCCGCTGAGTACCGCATCAAATATCTTATAAGCGAAGGATGCTGATGCTTTAGCTGTGTGTTTTCGAACGTATTCGACTTCTTTATTATCAGAGAAGGTGTTTCCTCCGGAAAGATCATAGCTATTATTGTAAAGGTAGCTGGCAGAGATGGCA
>CAZGOK010000286.1:0-2568 GCA_964527665.1 uncultured Sphaerochaeta sp. | reverse complement strand
TGCATATGGCGAGAATAAAAGGCCACGGGTGCGCTATTAGCCGGCCACCGTGCGGTAAAAGGTGGCCGGGTTCCCCCGGCCGCCTGAATGCGATTATTTTGGTCTTTCAATGAAAACAAAATAGCCATTGTCTATTAACCTTGAACGAATGCCATCGCCCTGGGCCCCTGTGCTGGGGTCATTGCTCAGGCACGTATTCCATTCACTTGGATCATACTGGGTGCTCACCATAGTGGTTTTTCCCAATATGTCCCTTTTCTTGACGAGGCTGTACAATATGCCTGTCGCTTCCTCACTGTATTTCTCGATAAGGAAATCATCGATGATGAGGACTTGGATTCGGCAGTAGTAGTTCAGCCTCTTGTTGAACCGGCTTAGATCAGCACGTTTCTTGATGAGCAACTCATTCATCAACTCGACATAGTCGACGAAGCGGGTGCGATAATTCTTCCTGCAGGCCTCGATACAAAAGGCCCGCAACAAGTATGTCTTGCCTGCCCGGCTCTCACCGACAACCGTCATATTCTTGCGGTCGTCTATGAACTCGAGGGTCTTGAGCTGGCTGATGAGGTTCTCATTGTAGATTCGCTCGGGTCCGGTCCGTAGGTTTTCGATTTCCGCATCCTGGAGAATCAGCTTGCTGAACCTCAGGTTATCCTTGAATTGTTCGTTCTTGTACTGCAGATATTGAGGGGAAACGACTTCCCGCAACATCTGTAGGGGGGTGAGACCCACACTTTCGGGGCTTCTCATCAATTCATTGAGGTGGCAGCTCATATGGGTCATGCCCAGTTCATCGAGCATCTTCTCTATATCCTGTGAGTTCCTAGCCATTGTTGCCTCCTTCCTGCTCCTGGCGTGCAAGTATGGCATCGATGGAATAGTGTGAGCCATCAACCTTGTAAAAATCCACAACCGGTACGGTTGCAGTGGTCTCTCCAGCGTCAATGGTGGATGATTCCACCAGATCAGGCAACTCATAGTCGGCGATGGTATTCTTGATGTAATTGTAATTGCATTTGCCTTCCTTGGCGGCATTTGTACAACAAGCCTCGAGAACAGGCTTGCCCTTGCGCTTGGCATACCCCAGCACACCCATGCATCTTCTGAAGGCCTGCACCGGGTAAGGGACCTGTGCAAGCATTGCATCGATTACAATACGGGTGTTCGGCCCGACTCCCGAGGCCCAGTTTTGAAAGAAAGGGACGCTCCACTTATCATAATCAGTAGCATGCCTTGGTAGGTCGCCCGGGTGGATGACCCATTCTCCGGGAGTATGGCAGCGCTTGTATTGCCTGAACAGATCATCCTTGAGGGTGTACACATACACTTCGGTTGCCGAGGCACGAATGTTGAGCGAATGCTTGATGAACTTGCGTGGCATAGTATAATGGACATGATCAAAGACAAATGAGAAGTCTTGGTAAACTGTTACCTCTTGTCGCTCAAGGAATTGGTAGTCTGAGGGCGGCAACGGCAGCAGCAAGTCCCGTTCCTCCCGCTCGAACAGGTCCCTACGAGAGTAATCACGTCCCTGGAAGTTCTGCTTGTTCAGCTCATCTATCTTCTCCCAGAGCACCTCATTCAATGCGTCAAGGCTGAAGAAGGTCATCTCCTCCATATCCATGAGGATATTTCTGGTCACAAACCCGACAGAGGCTTCCACATTGGGCTTAAAAGTCGGCCCCCTCACCACCGCCGGCATGATGGCTGTGCCGTAGTAGGCAGCCCACTCTTGGAAGTCCTTGTTCAATAGAGGGTCAATCCAATCCATATTCTTCAGCACCGCGACCTTGGTATTGTCCGGCGTACAGATTTGTGTCACCCCACCAAAGAAACGCAGGGCATTGTTGTTCACCCTCGTCCAGTTCCTGCTGTTGCAGCAAGTCATACCTTCGGCATAGAAATACTTGCTGTAGGAAAGTGTTGACATAAATATGGTGACCTTCATCCGTGCATCAGGGTTGTACTTGTTGCACAGGTACAATACCTTGCCGGCAAAATCCAGCTCAAGGTTGACCCCAGGGTAGCGTACGATATGGTAGGTGATCTTCTTCTCATCCAACCACTGGGAAAACTTCTGGCAATACTGGCGATAGCTGTAAGGTTTCATCTCATCCACGATCCCAATGGCATTGTACTTTCTCCACTGGCGCTTGAGCGTCTCTCCCTTCTTCGCTAGGGACTTATACAAATTCTCATAGTCCGGCTGACGATACAGTGATTCTGTGTCGTTCGACTGGATCCCCCTCTTGCGATACAGCAGTTCCTCGATTGCTTCGTTTGTGACCTCAGGCCCAATTGGTAGGCTCAGACTCCCACATTTGCTAAACCGCTTGAGAAACTCATTGACCGCCGACTTGCTGTACCCGCAACTCTTGGCGATCTCCCTTCCACTGAAGTTGCTTGCAAACCGCAACCCCAGGATTCTTTTGTAATCGAGCATGACTCGACCTCCATAATAAAAAGTCACCCCTCTCGGAGTGCTTGATTATTATAGAGTATGGGGTATTCCCTGTGGCCTTTTTTTACCGCACGCTGGCCGTTTAATTGCGCCCCCTTGGCCGG
>CAZGOK010000285.1:0-2572 GCA_964527665.1 uncultured Sphaerochaeta sp. | reverse complement strand
TCTTGGTGAAAGGGGTGAGCTTCCCTACCACAACAACCTGCCAGGGAAGGCCTCTTCTTGCTACCTCATAGACAAATTCGGTATCGCCAATGCCTTCGCCTCCAAAGTTCTGGAGGATGGTAAACGAATCATTGAGACCAAGCATAGCCCTTGCTTCCTGTTTTGTAAGCTTGGGGAGGTCTTCAATGGTACTCTTCAAGGGAAACGGACATACCTTTACCCTTTCAGGGGGATGCCCTTTGGCTAGAAGCAGGTCCCGCCCTACAAAGGTGGGGATATACAGGAGGTCTAGCTTCTTGTTGAAGCCTGCTGTGGGATTGTTGAAGACATCGGCTGCATAGCCGAATACTGGTATGGGCAGGTTGAGCTTCTGTACGATGGGGGTGATGACATTGGCACCCAAGAAATTGGTGCAGACGATGAAATCGGGCTTAGTTCTCATATACCACGCAAGAAAACCCCGCTTCAGAGGGAGATGGACGGAGAGGAATCGGAAGACGGCTGCTATTGCCTTCGTGTCATGGAGACGATGATAAGGCCCCTCTATGCGAGGGTGCCTGAGCATGAAACGCCACTCTTTCTTACAGAATGATGACCAGAAAGGCGTATTGCACACCAAGAACATGTCCTCAACCACAGCTTGGTGGCCTCTCTGTTCCAGTTTTTCAGCCAAGGCAAGGGCAGGTACATAGTGGCCTTGCCCCGCATCGACATAGAGGAATGCTCCTACCATCTTAGGTGCTGAACCCGTATGATCATTCATACGTAGATCGCCGTCTTCTTTTTTAACTTGCTACGCACCTTGGCTGTAAGGATAATATAGGACGGCATGATAAATATGGTTGAAAGCATGCAGTTAAGCAGTGCTATGCTCATCAAACTTCCAAAGTATCGCACCGGTGTGTATGAGGCAAAGAGGAACATCAGCATCCCTGCTATGATGGAAAGGGTAGTCAGGATGATGGGCCTCCCTGTCTCCTTGATGGTCGTTTCCACTACCTGAATCAGAGGGAGGTCAAGGTCACGAAGGTTGTTCTTGTATCTGAGCAGGAAGTGGATGGCATCATCGATGCCAGCTCCTACGGCAACCGATGCAAAGGTGACGGTTATCATATCAAAGGGAATACCGAGCAGATACATGAAAATGTAGTTTGCCATGACCCCTGTCAGGATGGGTATGAGGGCAAACAGTGCCTGGGAGAGCGACAGGAAGGCTAACAGGACAACAAGGAATACCAGGACAAAGCTGATGTAGGTGCTCTTCTTTTGGTCAGACAACAAGAGATTTGAAAAACGCAAAGAAGCATGAGGCTCCCCCCTGATAAGTATCTTCGTCCCATTGGGAAGGAGGGGAAGGTTTGCCTGTAGGACCTGCTCTACCCGTGCTGCGCTGGCCACTGTCATGAGATCCTTGTCCTTCGCATCATAATTCTGGATAAAGAGGGAGAGAGAGGACCCATCCTCATTGAGGATGGCCCCTATGTCTGCCTTGCTCTGGTTGTTCATCAGGATAACCATCCGGCTTAATAGGTTGAGCAGACCCGATGAGGAAGGGATCCCTTCCTCACCACTGTAGACAGCGTTGGCAAAGCTTACGTAGGAAGCGAAGGAGAGAATCTGGATGATATCATCGCTCTCCTCCAATACAGCCTGTTCATAGTCGTACACCTTGGCGAGGTTCTCGCTCTGCAAAAAGAAATTCTTCTCATCATCAGGGGCTTCTATGGTTATGACAAAAGGGGCATCACCACCCATCTTCTGGGCAAAATGTCGAGATTCTTTGCCGAAGCTATCTTTTTCCGGCAGATAGGACATGTAGTTGGTATTGATGCGTACCTGATCCTTGGTAAGGAAGAATCCTGCGATGACAACCAACCAGACAAGTACAAAGATGGGCCATCGTCGCAAGACAATCTTGCTCGAATAGTCAACTATCCGTGCAAGATATCCCGTGCTGTAGGTTTTCAGCTGAAGGGGCTTAGGAGGAGAGACAAGGGTCAGCAACGCCGGCAGGTAGGTTGCAGACAGTACTGCACAGAAGGTGATCCCAACACTTACAGCTATGCCGAACTCCCTGAGGGCAGGGGTCTTGGAAAAGAGGAGGCTGAGAAAGCCAATTACCGTGGTAAGGCAGGCAAAGGCGATGGTGCGAAGAATTTTCTTAGTAGATTCTATCGAGGTTGCCCCACTGGAGTAGTCAGCGTAGTACTCCCCTATGACATGGATGGCATAGGAGGAGCCAAGGTTCAGTACCATGCAGGGGGTGACGATATTCACCACCGTCAGGGCATAGCCGAGCAGCTTCATGGTTCCGAAGGTCCATATGATGCCGATGACCGACATGGAGAAGGGCAGCAGCATGCTTCGCTTTGCCTTGAAACTCAAATAGTAGACCAGCAGTATGGCAAGGGCGCACAGACCGAGCAAGGCCTTGAGGTCACGTCCAAGGTAGTGCATCAGGCGGTTGCTGATGACCGATCCTCCATTGATATAGGTCTTTATGCCGGCATCATGAAGAGACGTGAGCATTGTCGCGAGTTCAAGTTCCCTGGTATCAGAGAAGGCTGATGTC
>CAZGOK010000284.1:0-2573 GCA_964527665.1 uncultured Sphaerochaeta sp. | reverse complement strand
TTCAAGCTTTCAACCCGGCGTCTGCTTGCCGAACAAGATGGGATACTACCCTCATACTAAGATTCTGTCCAGTGGTTTCAGCATTTATTCTGTATTCTTTTTATATTTTAGCTTAATGACTTAAATTTCTTCTTATTTGATAAGGAATTATCTTTTTGTTTCAGTATTCCTGCTTGATGCATCACCCTGTTAGAGAGTATTGTACAGGTGAGTGGAGGAGCCTCACCATGGAACATATAAGACAAGCAAGGGAACAGGACTTACCCTATCTATATGAGATAAGCCTGCGTACAGCACTTTCGGGCCTAGATGGGTCGGAGTATTATCATGACCCCTTTTGCGTGGGACAGTATTATGCCGCCCCCTACTTCTTCTTCGAGCCCTCCCTCTGTTTCATTGCGGTCGATGAGTACAACAGGCCGTCAGGCTATATAACAGGAACAAGCGATACCGTCTCCTTCAACAGCTGGATGAACAGCCACTGGCTCCCTTCGCTCAGGCAACACTATGAGCATGTAACCCTCTTCAAGAGTGAAAACGAAGAGAACATGATCAAGCTCATCAACAAAGGACCAGGAGAGGGGGTTTGGGAACATGTCGGCTATCCTGCACACCTGCATATCAATTTGCTTGATTCCCTCCAAGGCAAGGGCCTGGGAAAGGCCTTGATGCTCACCTTTATAGAAGAGATTCAAAAAAAGGGTGTTGGGGGCATCCACCTTGGGGTGGATGGGCGCAACACCCGTGCATTCGGATTCTATGAGAAGATGGGGTTCACCAAGCTGAAGCAGCCCGCATGGGGGGCTGTCTTCGGCCTGAAGTTCTAGTCCGGATCGCCACCCCACTTTATCTGCAGATACTCAAGATCACTGGCAAGGCGGGTTATCGCATTGGTAAGGCGAATAGCGCGCTTCTCCTCAAGGTCGGATTCCTTGCCTGCCGTGACCAGACGGCTGACCACCGACAAGAGTGTGGACTCCTCTTCCTTGAGCTTGGCAACAGCCTCAGAAAGTTCGCGAAGGTACGGAAGCACCGAGTCGTCGACCATCATCGCTGCCGGCAGGGAAGCCTCATCCAAGAGATCGAAATGTTGCATTACCTCAGGGGCGTACGCCCTGATGCCCAAGGTCTTTGAGACAAACGAGGCAAACCAGGGGGCAACCTCCTTATCACCATGGTTGATGAAAGCCAGCCTTGGCTCCTTGGTGAATGAGGTAAGCCACTTTATCAGGCCGCTTTGGTCTGCATGCCCGCTGATACCGTGCAGTTCAGCAATCTCGCACTTCACATCGATGAGCTCTCCAAAGATTGTCACATGCCTTGTGCCATCCAAGATAGACCGTCCCAGGGTGCCTCCTGCTTGGAATCCACTGAAAAGCACCGTACTTTCCGGCCTCCAGAGATTGTGCTTCAAGTGATGCTTGATCCTTCCAGCCTCACACATGCCACTACTGCTGATAATGACACTGCTGCCCTTGCGGCGGTTGAGCGCCTTGGACCCTTCAACAGCTGTTATGGTGGTCAGCGAGGGGAAGATGATGGGATTGACCCCCTTCTTGACCAGAGCCATGGTCTCCTCATCCATATAGCCGAAGATATTACCGGCAAACACATTGGTAGCCTTCACAGAGAGGGGGCTATCGACAAAGACCGGAATGTCAGGAAAAGAGGGACAGAGCTTGTTCTCTATGATAACCCTAAGCAGATAGAGTATCTCCTGGGTCCTCCCCACAGCAAAGGCGGGGATTATTACATTGCCGCCACGCAAGAAGGTCCGCTCGACAATGTCAGCCAGCTCCTGGGCACGCACGCTGGTAGGAACGGCTTGCCCTACAGCATTCTCAGGTCTCTTGTGCAGGCGGTTGCCATAGGTGGACTCCATGATGACAAAATCCGCATGGTCGACATACTCAGGGTCTTTGATCAGAGGCTGGTCAAAATTGCCGATATCGCCACTGAAGACGAGTTTGCGGTTCTCCTTTCCCTCCTTGAGCCAGAGTTCTATGGATGCAGAGCCCAACAGGTGTCCTGCATCAACGAACCTGGCCTTCATCCCCCCTCCAAGGTCTATGATGGTGTCATACTCACAGGGTTCAAAATACTGCATGGATTGCTGAGCATCCTCCACAGTATACAGAGGCTCAACGCCTCCCCTACCGGCACGCCGTGATTTGCGGCTTTTCCACTCCGCTTCCATCTCATGAATGTGCCCGCTGTCTGCGAGCATGATTTCACAGAGGTCGATGGTTGCCGGTGTTGTGAGTATTTTCCCCTTGAATCCATTCTTTGTGAGTAGGGGAATCCTGCCGCTGTGATCAATGTGGGCATGGGTAAGCAAGAGGTAATCAATGGAGGAGGCAACAAAGGGAAGCTCAATGCCTGATTCCTGTTCGTCATTTCCCTGAGGAAGCCCACAGTCGACCAATATCTGTTTGCCTGCACACTCTACAAGCGTACAACTCCCTGTCACCTGTTGTGCCGCACCAATAAAAGTAATGTTCATAGTTGCTCCTTACCCATAGGATACGATTGAATGGCTCAGGATGCAACTTATATAAGAAATCCTAGTACCC
>CAZGOK010000283.1:1327-2590 GCA_964527665.1 uncultured Sphaerochaeta sp. | reverse complement strand
CCTGTATTGCCTTGCCGTCAAACATTCCACCAGGGCCCTGGATCTCAAGACGGTCATCGTACATGTCGATATGAATTTCGCAGCCAGATATGATGTAACGATGAATAAGGGCATTGACGAGTGCTTCAAACACGGCCCTGTCAGCATAATCAGGCTTGTCGATGCGATACTCCGCCTCTTTAACAAAACGAACCTTGGAGTCGCTTTAAACAAAGTCTCTGCTATTTCGCAACAAGTTGATTGGATTTCCATCATACTCCTTATCATCAAGCGCATCATCGAAGATGGCCCCTTTATACAGGCCATTCCTACGGGTGCAGAAAATCCGAGAGTTGTAGACGATATATTAATCAGCCATCAACCTTCCTGCATTGGTGAGCAAGCCCTTGTTGTCTGCCAGTCCAAATGAGATATAGTCCGATGGCGCAAAACGAATTCCTGTTTGCTCTAAATAGGTAGCTTCAAGTAGAGTGAAGCTGTGATCAGATTTTTTTACATCCGTGATGATCGAATCGTATTTTGTACCTTCTACAACAATTTCTTCAATCATGTAAGATTCTCCCTTCACCACTTTGTCTTATACTACCACATAAAACCAATGGATAAAATGGATACTACACCCCCTATTGACTAGGACCTGTCCTAGGATTACTTAGGGGCAGAATACAAATAGATTTAGTATATTCAGGCTTTTCACATCAGTTCCTTAAAAGGAACCCTCCTATTGGGGCACCTCTCTTTCTCACAGTATGCACAGCTCTCATAGTCTTCAGTTGGGGAAGCGAATATAAACCCACTGATGCTCTTATTGGGTAGCATGAGAAAACTCTCAGTAAGGGAGACCCCTATATCGGCTGATCCTCCCAGGATCTCAAACAGAAATTGTTGCTGCTCTATGGGCCAGATATCCACATTACCAGAACCAGGATTGAGACTCTTCGGCCTCGATATCCCACAAGTCTGTCTGCAGTATGCCATCAGGGCAAGTCGTGCATCCCTCAGCCCCTGCTGCTTGATGGAATCGACCCAATACGGGGCAAGCATATCCATGTGGGAGACATCTAGGCTTTCCATCTCATCACCACAGGTTGCCACATACGCAAATACACGATGAATATCATCCAACACCCGTAAGGCCTTTCCCGTAAAGACAGCCCCATCTATGGTGATCGTTGGAATTCCATCGACCCGCCTATGATCGCTAATGAACCTCTCACAGATAAGTACCTTTGGTTGCAAGACCTCTTGTGCCTTTTTGTACAC
>CAZGOK010000283.1:0-1227 GCA_964527665.1 uncultured Sphaerochaeta sp. | reverse complement strand
CCTCTATCAATCCTATCTTCACATGGTTTCCAACGACATCAACCAAGGTGACCTTACCGGCTTCTGTAGCAGGCAAGAAGCCCTTCATCCGCAGCATCTGTGGTGCAACGTTCGTAAACAACCTCTGTAGCTCTTCAAGCTCAAACGGTTGCTCAGCAATGAAAACACAGTTCTTGGGTCGTCCCTGCACACCCCATCCATGGTACGGGGTAGCATCTTGGAGGACTACAGGGGAGTAGATGTTTTGTTCATCAAACTGCTTCATCATCTCAGCATCTACTTGGCCAAACGTTGTGGTAAAGATAGGGGCATGGGGCTTAAGAGTTTCTATGCTGGAGATTGTCTTCTTGAGGGCATCCTCGGTTACCAAATCCTTCTTATTGACAATGAACCAATCACTGAAAACTACCTGTTCCTCTACTGCCTTCAGCGACTGGGAGAGAATATGATAGCGTTCGGCATCAACAATGCAGACCATACCACCGTAGGTAAGGCTTCCTTTTCCCTGGTCAATGATAAATGAGGCAATTTCCAGCAGGGGAACAGGTTTGGCAAGCCCTGATGCCTCAACGAGGATGACATCCACATCAAAGGCGCTCATCTCTACAACACTCTTTATAAAGGAGCCTGACAAGCAACTGCAGAAGATCTGGCCTCCACTCAGACTTTTTGTGGAGACTACATCACTCGATCCTTGAACCAAGGCACTGTCGATGTTTATGGAGCCGAAGTCATTGAGAATGAGGCCAATCTTCTTATCCTTGAACTGGGACAGCAAGCTGTTGATCACACTTGTCTTTCCCGACCCAAGAAATCCGGTGAGAATGTAAAAGGGAATGCGTTTTTTCATTACAATACCTTTCTGATCTTTGTAATGAGTTCCTCTCTGCTTGGGATGATCGAGGAGAATTGCAACTGACCATTGATGTAGATGCTTGGCAACTTTGCCACTCCCATGACACGACAGCGTGCTATGTTCTGCTGCGTCGTGTATTTGTACTCTACAAGGTCGATGTTCTCATTCATCCCACCCACTGTATCAGTAGCAGCTGCAAGCATGTAGGTACATGCTGCACAGGTTGCAGAGTCGAGGGTGAACACTTCGACCAAAGGCCTTTCCAGGTGCTCATAATCAGGGAGGACACCGGTGAACTCAATCTCTTCCTTGGTGTAGTTGCTCACCATCGCGCGAGCACTTTCCGTCTCATGGACAGCATGCTCAATGGC
>CAZGOK010000282.1:0-2604 GCA_964527665.1 uncultured Sphaerochaeta sp. | reverse complement strand
GCCAGAACGTACATGTGGGGCTGGTTGGAGAGAACAGAATGGTACATCCTCTCTGATCAGAGGCAAACATTCTCCTGATTCAGTTATTGAAAAGAGACTCTGAAATGTCAGGGTCTCTTGTTTTCTATACGAGATCTAGTCCTGGGTTCTTTCTGCACCAATATAGTGTTGTACAGAACCCACAATAGGAATGAGGTCATGGGAAAACATCCACATAATATCATCTATACAAACGAACTACTCTTGTGGTTGTTTTTGCATAGGTCTTAGGATGCTCCTTAGCCTAAACATGCGCATTATCGTTCTGAACCAACAGTCTTTTATCCGTTAAGAGTTGATAGTTTATGGGTATTAGTTAATACTAGGTACATGGCATCAATACAAAGTGAAGTTTTAACATTGCAAGAGTGTTCAAAGTATCTGAAGATCGCGGAGTCCACGATTTATGTTCTTGCGCGTAATGGACGAATCCCGGCACAAAAAGTAGGCAGGAACTGGCGTTTCAGTAAAGACGCTCTAGACAGATGGCTGGCAGGTGAAATCATCCTCAAGACCTCCGTAGAGAAAGTTCAAAACTAGCTGAGAATTCTTTTCAGATAGGTTAAATTTACACACTACCAAGCACAAAGGGGCTGTTTCAAAAGTAAAAAACTTTTGAGGCAGCCTTGCTTGTTTTTTCAAGACTATCCAGTAAAATTTGAATTCTATCAAATTCTATCTAAATACATATAATATAGATAATAAAATGATTTCTAAGGGTATACCTATCCCTTAGGCACTCTTGATTGATTACCATTTTATATATCGCCTATGCTGAGGCTTGCTGGTGCGCGGTGAGTTCTAGGATGCCTCGACTGAGGCTTCATACCAGAAAGGCGTCCCCGTCAGGTCATTTGTCATCCTATGACCGAGACGGATGGCATTCATCGCAAGGCACATCAGGATCCATTCCGTCTTCGTACGCTCACTGCCAAAGCACATGAAGCGCCTGAAGGAAAGGTTTTCCTTTATCTGGGCAAAGACTCCCTCCGCCTGAATACTCCTGTTCACCCTAGCTGAAATGCCGAACTCTGTCGTTATGTTTTCCAGAGCCTTCTTACGGTACTCTGCAAGTTCTGCACTCACCTCAAAGCTCTTGTATTTTTTCTTGCTTCGTTTCATGCACGCCTCCCTCAAGGGGCAGGATACGCATCCTCTCTTGCAGGCATACTTGGTGAGGACGGAGATGAACCCATACTGGTTCTTCGACTTGCGGGTGCCTGTGGCAACCAGCTTTCGTCCCGCCTTACAGACATAGTAGCCGCCTTCGGCATTATACTCCATATTTTCCCTGCGTCCGATATCCTTCTTCACCTTGGCTTTCTTGGACTGCTCATAGGTCTGGGGCTTTATGTAATCCTTGATTCCCATCTGTTCAAGCTGCACATGGTTGTGGAGGCTGTCATATCCGCTGTCCGCACAGTACCCTGAATATTTCCATGCATAGCTGGAGTTCACCTTTTCAAGCGCGGACACCATGGTGTTGTAGTCCGTCCTGTCACTACTTGAGTGACATCCGACGATATAGTTGCCGTCAACCATGACCTGGATGTTATACGCAGGCTTGAGCTGCCCATTACGCATATGGTCATCTTTCATTCTCATGAACGTCGCATCAGGGTCTGTCTTGCTCATACTGTTGCGACCATCTCCAATTCTCTGCAGGATGTATACATACTCAGCATGCTTATCCAGAAGTTTGTTGACTTCCCGATAGTAGCGTTGTGCTGGTGTGAACCTGCATCCCTTGCCCGAACGGACAATGACATAGTCTTCCCCACTGGATTCTATCTTGGCCTTCACGATTCTCAGCTTATGTGGGATGTCATCAAATTCGTCTGCCAACATACCCCAGCCATAATGAAGGCTGGTTTCCTCGACCAGCGCAGCACCCTTCACGAGCAACTTTCCTAGGTGTTTCTTGGTGGAAGATTTCCAACTGAAGGTATATCGGCCAGCACGGGATTCCATCTTAGTTCCGTCTTGGAATATAAGCTCTTTGCCCAGCTCCCCTGATTCTTCCAGATTTTTGTTTGAGTTGATGAACACCTCTTCTATTGCAACAGAATGCTTTTTCAAAAACCGATTGATGGTCACATAACTTGGAGGGTCTGTCCCATCAAGGATCGCAAGAAGGAACACGTCCCTTCTGCACAGTGCTGCAATTTCCCTACAGCTGTATTTGCCCTGGGTCTTTCCGTAGATGACTATCACCATCATAGTATAGTAGTCTACGACACGAGGTCGTCCAGAAACCTTCTTTTCCAATTCAGCCTCAAACCACCTGTAGTCCATCTTCTGAAGAAGCATGATGATCGCCCGTTCAGTAGGGAAAAGCTCAAGGGGTATTGAGTGGTTCATGCTGAAGGATAGTTGACCGTGGTACCTAAAATCTGTAATATTCATGTAGTGCTCCAATTCTTTTTGGTAAAAGTAATTATAGCACATAAGGGTTGCTTTTGCAACCCTTATTTTAATATAAACCCCTATACTGTATGGAAATATAACAAAAATAAAGGAGCTGTTTCTCAGCCTGAATTTGTATCAGACTTTTGAAACAGCCCC
>CAZGOK010000281.1:0-2605 GCA_964527665.1 uncultured Sphaerochaeta sp. | reverse complement strand
GATAAAGCAGAAACAGCTTACCATTGATGCCCCCACCTTCCCCAATGGCAAGGACAAGGCCTATGACGGCAATAATACCCTGAGCGTCAGTCCGAAGACTCCTGGTGGAGTCGTATCGGATGATTGGATAACTGTCGATGCAAAGGCTGCCTACAACGATGAGACAATAGCCGACGGCAAGACGATAACAGTGACCTATACCATCGACGGCCTTGGAGCGGGCAACTACCTTGCCCCCGTTGTAGACACAACCCATGGAGGCAACATAACAAAGGCCAAGCTGCTCATCTCCGACCCGATCCTTGAAAAGACCAAGGAGTATGACGGCACAACAGGGTGCCAGGCTACTGCAGGAAGGATCCTCAGCGGCATTGTCGGTACAGAAGACGTACGAGTTCTGGCAACAGCCACCTATGACGGCCCTGATGCTGGTGAGGGCAAGACCATAACGGTGGTGTACTCCCTAGCCGGTGCGGACAAAGACAAATACGAGGTTCCCGGCAACTATGAGGCCACAGGCGGGAAGATAGGCAAACGACAGCTTTCCATAACAGAGCCAAGCATACCCGATCCAAGCAAAGTGTATGACGGCACCGACGGTGTCGCCTTCACCAAGGGCGTTGTCACAGGGTTGTATGCCTCTGATGGCGTTGGCGTGGAAGCTGATGGAAGGTATCTGACCTCGAAAAGCGAAGCAAACAAATACATAAAGGTCACCTATTCCCTGACAGGTCCTGATGACAAGAAGGCGAACTATATTGTCCCTGAAGCATACTGGACCAAGACCGGTGAGATATCCAAGAGACAGCTGTTTGTAGAAGGCACAACAGTCACAAAAGAAAAGACCTACGACGGGGCACTTACAGCACAGGTTCCCAGCAAGGGGACCCTGACAGGGGTGACAAGCGGGGATTCTGTGAGCCTTGAGACCCGTGCTGCGTACAGCGACAAGAATGTCAGCACTGTAGGTAAGAATATCCATGTTGAGTACACCCTAAGTGGCCCTGACATGGCCAACTATACAGCCCCAGCGGGCTATGATATCTCCGATGGTGTCTCCATAACTGCCAGACAGCTGACTGCAGGTATCCCCAACTTCATCGAGTCCCTGAGCAAGGGTTATGACGGTGATGCAACGTTGCCTGTTGCCGTAGGATCGCTGAGCGGCATCATCAATGATGAGATTAGCGTTTCTGCAACGGCTCTGTATACCAATGCCGATGCCGCAGAGGGCAAGAGTGTAACGGTGACATACTCGCTGTCAAACAACAGCGGTGGGGATATGAGAAACTATCTGGTACCAGCTCCCCACACGACCAATGCGGGGGTCATCAAGGCCAGGCAACTGACCATAGCAGATCCCACCATCTCTGATGCCAGCAGGACTTATACAGGCAGCACCAGTTTTGATAAGAGTCGTATCACTCTTGACCAAAGCTCCCTCAGCGGTGTTGTCCTTGGTGATACGGTTACTGCCCAAGTAGCTAGTGCTTCGTATGACGACAAGCATGTAGGGACCAACAAGGTTGTGACTGTCTCCTATGTTTTGGACACACCCAATGCCAACTACCTGGCTCCTGTTTCCTACAGGACAACCACCGGTGCGATCACCAAGAAGCAGCTGGGCATACAGGCGGCTGTTCCCACAGCTGTTACGACCACGAAGACCTACGACGGTAAACTCATAGCAGAGGTCACCAACAAGGGAGCCCTGACAGGGCTCATCAGCAATGGTGGGGTATCTGAAGACGTAAGCTTTGAGGCCCGGGCTACCTATAGCGACAAGAATGTCAGCACTGTAGGTAAGAATATCCATGTTGAGTACACCCTAAGTGGTCCTGACATGGCCAACTATACAGCCCCAGCGGGCTATGATATCTCCGATGGCGTCTCGATAACTGCCAGACAACTGAGTGCAGGAATCCCCAACTTCACCGAATCTTTGAGCAAGGGCTATGACGGTGATGCAACGTTACCTGTTGCCGTAGGATCGCTGAGCGGCATCATCAATGATGAGGTGAGCGTATCTGCAACGGCTCTCTATGCGAGTGCTGATGCCGATGTGAACAAGGTAGTGACAGTTACCTACGAGTTGGTCGGCACTGAGCAAGAGAAGGCCAATTACCTAGTTCCAGCTCCCCACAAGACCAATGCGGGGGTCATCAAGGCCAGGCAACTGACCATAGCAGATCCCACCATCTCTGATGCCAGCAGGACTTATACAGGCAGCACCAGTTTTGATAAGAGTCGTATCACTCTTGACCAAAGCTCCCTCAGCGGTGTTGTCCTTGGTGATACGGTTACTGCCCAAGTAGCTAGTGCTTCGTATGACGACAAGCGGGTTGATACAGGGAAAACCATTACGGTGGTCTACACTTTGACGGGCACCCATTCGGCCAACTACCTGGCTCCTGTTTCCTATAGGACAACTACCGGTGCGATAACACCCCTTGAGCTTGTTATCGGGACTCCTGTCCATGCAATGACGAAATCCTATGACGGGACCAACACCGTGGATGTTAGTGCAGGATCTCTCAGTGGATACGCTACCGGTGATGATGTGGCCATAAAGAAGGCTGTTGCAAGCTATGCCGACAAGGGCGTA
>CAZGOK010000280.1:0-2655 GCA_964527665.1 uncultured Sphaerochaeta sp. | reverse complement strand
GTTATTCACTCCAATCTGGACAGTGCTCCTTAATAAACTTGTGCAACATTTGTAGGCCAGAATTATCATCTGGATGGCGTTTCTTCCAAGTAGTAAGGATATCCTGCTTATACGATTCGGGGTAATCCTCGGCATAGTCAGAAAAGTCGGATGTTGATTCCTTTTGGAATTGGTAGAGCCCCAACAATACACCCTGTATATAGATTTGTTCCGATACATGTTCACCTGTTTGGTGAAACGAATCTATTTGATGGGTAAAAGGAGAAAATGCTTCTTCAATCATTTCATCGGCAACATCAAAATCATCACGATACCCCCCTCCCATTTGTCTGCCTGCGCCAGCCCAACAATCTTCAACAGATAGTTCATTGAGTGCGTCATACACCGAAGAGGATACATCCTCCACCGACACATCACAGAATACCAAGGCCGACAGTTCTGAAATCTCCTTGGCGAACTCAGCACTCTTATTCGCTAACATCCGTAACACCTGTAGTGCCTGCTCACCGCTCAGAGGGTAGGATTTAGGTTTTTCCACACCTGTGGAAGGCTTTTGGCTCGTAGACTTTCCCATTGATTCAACTCCTTACATCAGGAACAAGATAAATCCTGTGTATTGTGAAGGTCAATATCATTGCACTGACTCAAATGGCTGAATTCCCTTGTTTTCCAACTATCCGACTATTGGCCAGCAGGTTTCGTCAGCTCCCCCATGTATCGCAAAAGACCCTTGAGCGGAAGGTATTTTCACAGGGCAATAGAAGCAATAAGAACAACAGCCAAGGGAGGTTTCGATAGTAGCAGGAAGCAACCAGAATGCTGATACCATCCCTAACCGGAATAATCCTCTCCAAGCGATTCAACCGTTCTGTGGATATCAGAGATGAAGGGCTTTCAAGCGATTACAGCTTCTAAGCCCGGCTATTCTCACAATCTTTTCAATCTCCTGCATAAGGTGCCCTCATGTGGGCATCACCAGAAACCCCTCTACCCCACTATAGAGATATTCAATATTCTTAGCCTTGTCTTCAGGATAATAATCAACCAACATAGTGAGATTTATCAGAAACGAATATACTACTTTGTCCAGTATATTCTCATCGTCTGCAAACTGGTTCCTAATCTTGCTATCAGTAAATATTGCCTTGATAGTGCGAAGTATCTTTTGTTCAATGTTCTTTATGGATGTGTCGCCTTTCAGATCCTTTATTTTCCGAACCTGTATTCCCATACATCTCCTGTCGAAAACCTCTTCATACAGGAGGGCTATGGAAGATCGCAAGCGTTCCTTTTCATCTATATCTTTACTTTGCAACCTCTCAAGTTTCTCAAATGTGCTGTTCCAGCTTTGTTCCAATACAGCAAAGTACAATTCGTTTTTATTGGAAAAGTAATTGTACAGGGTCCCTACTGCCATATCTGCTCGTTTGGCAATATCCTTCATATTTACGTGTTCATACCCTTTTTCATAAAAAAGCTCTTTAGCCGAGAGAAATATCCTATCTTCTATATCTAGTATTATTTTTGGCATAGAACCTCATTTGCTTGGTGCATGAGTTTGCTCTCTTCTAGGGATATCTCCTTTTTGATGCTATAGGCAAAGACAGCCGTCAAAATAATTGAAAGGAGATCGGCTACAGGCTGGGCTGTCATTATACCTGCCAACCCTGCTGGCATTGTGTACGGGAATAGGTTGATCACCCATGCCAATTGACCGCTAAAGGCTTCAAACAGCCTAGGGAAAATAAGCAGTAACGGTATAAAGAAAAGCCCTTGTCTGACAATGGCCAGAACAGCAGCCTGCTTCCCTTTTCCGAAACTTTGGAATAGCCCCGTTTGTATCGTCATATAGCCTATCAAAGGCAGGAATATATTATATGCCAACAAGTTGTTAACTCCATACTCAATCACCTTCTGATCAGTTGAGAAGATTCTCATCAATTGCTCAGGAATAAGCATAAAGACCGCCAGAGCTACAAACCCAAATGCCATCGTCCATTTTACTGAGACATTCAACCCTTCCCGAACTCGTTGATAATTCTTTGCCCCATAGTTGTATGCTGCAAATGGTTGAAAGCCCAGATTGTACCCTATCATGACAAACAGGGGTATCATGGTAATTTTAAGTGAAATCCCTATTGCTGCAAGGGCATCTTCCCCGTATGCAGAAGCTGCAACATTTTGCAGGCCGAATGCCATGCTAGACAAAAACTGCATAAAAAATACAGGCAGTCCGATCTTAAATATCTCAGAATATATCTTGCGTTCCCGACCTATGTTTTTCAAACTCATAAATACATATGAACTCTTTTTCTTTCCTACAAAATATCTCAGCAGATACAGTGTTGATACCACCTGGCCCAATACAGTTGCCATAGCAGCTCCTGCCAGTCCCAACTTACACGCAAACATCAACAGTGGGTCAAAGATAATGTTCAGCACAGCACCAATGATCAGTGCATTCATGCTATATTTTGTATTTCCTTCAGCCCTGATTATGTTGTTCAAAGTCATATTCACTACGGTAAATAGAGCCCCTCCCACTATCCACCCTGAATAGCTTCTCCCGGGTATCAATATTGCTTTTGTAGCTCCCATCATCATCAGTACGGGATCCAAAAATATGAGAATCCCCACTGTAGCTAGCGCCCCCAG
>CAZGOK010000279.1:0-2657 GCA_964527665.1 uncultured Sphaerochaeta sp. | reverse complement strand
CTATCACCCGTACTTGGGACTTTCACCCTTTAGAGAACGCTCATACCGAGCGCACTACCAAAATAGGGGCCAAAAGGCCCCTATTTCATACGTTTTTTCCGCTTTGGAACTAACCTACAGGGCCATTGAGGTACTTTTTGGAGGTGAGGCTCTTGCCATCAGCGCCGATGGCCTTTCCGTCTACCTTGACAATGCCACCCTCAGCAACGATGGGCATCGCAAAGAAATGGTCTGCCTTCACATAGGAAAGTGGTGCCTCGGGGGTTTCGAACCCTTCGGGTTGCAAGATGGTCCCCACCTCAAACTGTGGTGCAAAGAGCACCTCGCACGTGGTGTGCTCCTCGGCATTGGGGTCGTTGGCAGCAAGCAGCATGCCCCGACTCTTCACCCCACGGAAATTTGCCGGCTTGAGGTTGCTGACCAACACGATGTTCTGGCCCTCTAGCTCCTCTGCACTATAGAAGGGAACGATAGAGCTGACGATGGTGCGGCTCTCCTCCTCCTTACAGTCCAGGGTGAGGATGAACAACTTGTCCCCGTTGGGGTGCTTCTCCACCTCTGTAATGCGGGCAACCTTGAGGATGACCTTTTGGTTGAACTTTTCTGCCAGGCTCACTTCACTTACATTTGTATCCATTGCACTCTCCGATATGGTTGTTTTTGTTTTCTCTTGAACTGAAGCCGCTTGCTTCTTCTCTGCCCGTTCATCCTGGGAACCAGCAAAACGGATACGCAAAGCCGCGATCTGTTCGTCTTCAAGCTTGCTGAAGAGCAAGCTGGTCTGCCCTACCTCAGTTACTCCAGTGAAGGAGCCGAGGTCGCCCCATGTCGAGCCCTCATTTCCCAGGAAGGAGAGTATCTTCGCGCTCGTACCGGGCATGTACGGCTCGACCATGATGCCAAGGTCACGAATAAGGTAGACCAGGGTCCTCAGCAGGGTGGCTGCCTTTTGGGGGTCCTCATTTCTCATCTTCCACGGCTCCCCATCCTGGAAGGCCTTGTTCCCGATCGAGGAGAGGGCGATGATCTGCCTGAGGGCATCGCGCTCGTCAGAGCGTTCCAGCAAGGCATCAATGACCTGTTCCTTCTCCAGGATCAGGGCCTTCAGGACAGGGTCAATCTCACCTTCGGGCAGCTTGCCATCATAGAACCTGTTGATGAAGGTGAGGGTTCGGTTGACCAGGTTGGAGAGGTTTCCGATAAGCTCTCCGTTGATCTTCTCCTGGAAATCCAACCAGGTAAAGGTGACGTCACTTTTTTCAGGGCGGCTATAGAACATATAGAAGCGCCAGGCATCGGCTGGGATTCCGGTATCCTGCACATCGTTGCCAAAGATCCCTATGCCCAGGCTCTTGCTGAACTTACCTCCCTCATAGTTGAGGTACTCGGTGCTGCTCATATGGTGGAGCATGGTCCACTTCTCCCCGGTAGCCAGCTGGCAGGAGGGGAAGATGACCGTATGGAAGGGGATGTTGTCCTTGCCTATGAATTGGAAGAGTTCGGTACTCTCCGGCTCATGCCACCAGCGCTGCCAATCATCAACGCCGTTGGCGGTGATGGAGACATACCCGATGGGGGCATCGAACCATACATAGAAGACCTTGTTCTCATAGCCGGGCTTCGGAACGGGGATGCCCCACTTCAGATCGCGCGTGATGCAGCGCTCCTTCAGGCCGTCGCGAATCCAGGACTTGGTGACCTGTATGGCATTGTTCGCCCAGAAGCCTTCGACACTAGCCTCCTCCATCCAAGCCTCCAACAGAGGAAGGGCCTTGGGAAGGTCCAGGTAGAGGTGGCGCGTCTTTCTTGCTGTGGGATTTGTGCCACAGACACCACAGCGGCTGTCCAGCAGCTCAATGGGGTCCAAAAGGGTCTGGCAAGCATCACACTGATCGCCGCGGGCACCGGTGCTGCCACAATGGGGGCAGGTGCCTTCGACAAAGCGGTCAGCGAGGAAACGCTCACACGCCGGGCAGTAGAGCTGTTCGTTCTCCTGCTCACTAATGTATCCGGCTGCATCGACCTTGGCAAAAATCTCCTGGACGATTCGGGTCTGCTCAGGGGTGCTTGTCCTGCCAAAATGGTCGAACTTGATGTCAAACCACTGGTAGATATCCCTGTGGATCACGTGATAGCGGTCGCACAACTCTTGTGGGGTAACCCCCTCCTTGAGCGCACGCGTCTCGGTGGCGGTGCCATATTCATCGGTGCCACATATATAGAGGGTCTCATACCCCTTGGAACGGCAAAACCGGGCAAAAACGTCGGCCGAAAGCACTTGGATGAGATTGCCCAAATGCGGAATGTTGTTTACATACGGCAAAGCTGATGTTACGAGTCTCTTTTTCATACAGGACATACTAGACCGCTTACAACTAAATTTCAATGCCAAACCGCGCATTAGAATCCATATTCCGACCTTGACGATACCTCTTAGAGTAAGTACATTAGAGGTGTGTCTATCCGACACATCAAGGAGAAATCATGGAAACCATGCAGCAGCCACAGAGGCCTGCACGAAAAACGAACAATATCAGCCCTAAACTGGTGATTTGGATCATCGTTGCCATCGTGTTGGTCATGCTGGTTCTCAGCAGCTTTTTTGTTGTTGACCAGACCGAACAAGCGGTTGTACTTCGCTTAGGCAAGTTTAGCCG
>CAZGOK010000278.1:0-2675 GCA_964527665.1 uncultured Sphaerochaeta sp. | reverse complement strand
TTGAGACATGGTATCTCAGAATGATCGATACCTATTGTGTGGAGCAAGGGTTGCAAAAGCCTTTCTTCACCCTCCAATTCATCCAGGACTGGTGTTCGTCGCTGGAATCTTCCCCGAGAAGTACTAGGGAAACCTTGCTGCGCCTGACCAGGAGCTTCTCCTCATATCTGGGGACCCGCGTGGAAGGAAGCTACGTGCTGCCTATCCCTGTGAAGCCGGAATACAAGACCCAGAGCATTCTGGCCCCCTATATTGATGAGTTTGTAAAGGGAAAGAGGGACGAGGGACTGAGGTATGTCGGGGAAGGTCAGGCACTCAAGTCCTTCGACAAGTACTGTTGTGAGAAGGGGCTTCGCCATGTGGGCGACCTGACAGAGCCTTTTGTGAGGGAATGGCATACATGGAGAAGCACTGTCCCAGACCACAAGGACTATGCCTATGCAGTTCGCCATCTCATGATATTCATGAAGATGACCAAGCACCTGCCTGTTGTTGTCTTTGAAACGAGATTCAAGGAAGCCCATCCTCGTCAGCAGTACACCTTTGCCAGTGCGTTCTCCTTTCTCCTGACTGAATTTGTTGCCCACAAGAAGGCGACAGGCTTCAAGTATGAGTCAGAAGAGAAGATACTCAGGTATTTCGACCTTCTTTGCATTGAGGCTGCAGTGCCTGAACCGGTCCTGACCCGTGCCATTGTGCAGAAGTGGACGGTGCAGAGGCCTACCGAAGGTGCTGTATACAGGGTAAAAAGGGTCAGCGTCATCCGCCAGTTTGCCAACTTCCTCATTTCCAGGGGATATACTGCTTACGTTGCCCCATGCTGCCCTTCCGCAACCTCTTCCAGACCCCACATCTTCAGGGATGAGGAGCTGGTTGCCTTCTTTGCATGCGCAGAGCTCTATCCAGCCGATAACAGCTTTGTCAGGCTGAGCCTGCCCGTCATCTTCCGGTTCTATTACTGCATGGGCCTGAGGCTGAATGAGCCTGCAATACTTTCTCGGGAGGATGTCGACCTGGAGACAGGGAAAGTGAATATTCTCGGGCCCAAGCTCATGAAGGACCGCCTCGTGTACATGCCTGAGGACCTTCTGTCCTTGGCCAGAAAGTACGACTTGGAAGTTCAAAGAAGCATACCCGGCCGTCAATATTTCTTTGTCGACGAATTGCTGGGAAGCAACTTCAGGAAGACTAGCCTCTGCAGGTACTTCACCAACATCTGGAACATGACTGCATTTGCAGAGACAGTGGACAAAAAGCCCACAATCCATTGTTTCCGCCATACCCTGGTAGTCAGGAAACTGGAGGAATGGTACAGGGACAAGGTCGACTACACCTATTGGCTTCCCTATCTCTCCGCTTACCTGGGGCACACATCCCTGGAGGATACCTACCATTACATAACCTTGGTGGACTCCTCCTTCCCGATGATCCGTGAAGGTACGAAGCAGTTCGAGGCCATGTATCCACAGGAGGCCATACGATGAAAGCCATACAAAACCATCTTACCCAGCCCCTGTTCAGCTATACAGGAGCATTCCTGTCCGACTACCTTGACGGGCAGTTGGGTCGGAGCCAGAATACCATAACCTCCTACAGGTGCTGCCTGCGCCTGCTTCGTGATTGTATCGAGGAAATGACTGAAAAGAACTTCTTCCAGTTCACTTTCGCGCAGGCAGACCGTGATTTCTTCCTCGACTATCTCTGCTGGGTGGAGAAGCGGGGGGCCGGCAAGGCAACAAGAAACCAGAGGCTCGCTTGCCTGAAGACCTATGCACGGTATGTGATGGACTGTGATTTCGAGCTTGTCGTCTGGGGTTCGAGGGTCATCTCCATTCCCATAGCTACCGCCGAGAAGCCGATGATTGGCTGGCTGCGGGAGGATGTCCTGAAAAGCATATTGGGAGAGACGGAGGACACGAGGTTCGGGATCCGTGACCTTGCCTTCATGATCCTGATGTATGAGACTGGTGCCAGGGTCTCTGAAATGCTTGATCTGCTCATCCGCGACCTGAACTTCTTCGATTCAGGCTCGAGTGTGAGGCTTCATGGTAAGGGAAAAAAGACCCGGGAGGTGCCGATTGGAGAGAAGGCAAGAGCCGCAGTGCAGAAACACCTGTCTCTCTGGTTCGGTGATGGGACGTGTGGAGCCGATGACTACGTCTTCTTTACACGCATACATGGCAAACGATGTCGTATGTCTATCGGCAATGCAGAGCGCATAGTAACGAAATATGCATGCCTGGCCCGTGCCGACAACTCCCTTATCCCTGACAGGGTAACCCCCCATGTGTTCCGCCACACCCGTGGAACACACCTGCTACGAGCCAAGATGCCTCTTCCCTTGATTGGAAGGTTCCTGGGTCATGTCAGTCTTCAGACTACAAATATCTATGCGTCTTGTGACGTGGATCTCCTTCGGGAAGCTATTGGTAACGTGGAGGGAAATACTCCAGAAATGAAGGAGGAGGCTGTCTGGGAGAACGATTCAGAGATGCTTTCAAAGCTTTGCGGGCTTATCTGACGCAAATATTATTCGCATCTTTTGCCAGAATACCTGCTTTCTAGCGTCCTAGGAGGCCAATCTTTCAAAAGATGCGAAATAATGGAAAGATGTGGATAAAATCTTCGCCTTCCCTTGGGGATGATACGGCCGTGAATAGCAGAGTGAGACCTCC
>CAZGOK010000277.1:0-2676 GCA_964527665.1 uncultured Sphaerochaeta sp. | reverse complement strand
CTATGACCACAAATAACGGTTGGATTTAGTTCAAGCTGAACGAACCATCGCCATGAGACGGTTGGGCAGTTTAGGGTCTTTGATCAATTTCTTGATTCTGGGATTTACCCTTTGCACAGATTCTTTCTCTGCAGAAAACATTTTCTGTATGGTTGTTACATCTACCTGGGAAAAACGTTCTGCCAAACTGTGACTCCCATTGAGAAGCAGCTTGTAGTATTCGGGGTTGTCGAGGTTTTTCACAAGCGGGGTAGTTGAAAGCATTGCAGTCAGCGATTTGTTCATTGCTGCGTACCCGCTTTTCCTGCAATGATGGTGCTTCATATCTCTGAAAAATTTTTCCAAAATGTTGTTTGTCCGCTGAGGAGTAAGGGTAAGGGGTTCCCCCCTGCTGGTGACAATGATAGGATCTGCAAACAGTTTTTCCCAATATTTCTCCAGCTGCTGACGCATCTTCTGATACCCGATTTCCTGTAATTCATCATCCTCTACCAACTGGTGGTGGAATTTCTTCACCCGGGCTTCAATGGTATGGATGGCCCCACTTCCAGGGTCATTCAATCCCAACTTCCCCGCAGGCTCCGCTATGCCCATGGCCACACGGAGCTGATCGAATACCGTCATCTTCCTCTTCAACCGCTTATATGCCGAGACAAGCTGTCGGTCATACCACATAGGCCTCAATACAGCCAATACAGTATTGGCCAGGGGCAGACGCTGATGCAGCTTCATCTTGTTGATGGTATCCCTCAGCTTGTACAGCCTGGTGAGGAATGTCATATACGGCCGGTCAAAAGGAAACCCATACCCGTCGCCTTCTGCCTTCCCTGCGAGAGCCCAATGGATGAGCGTATAAAGCAGGAACTCTTCGGAACACGAGTCGGTGCTCTTCTGCTCGGATTCAATGGTTGCACCAAGGGTCTCAAGCTCCTCAGTGCAGATCTCCTGGGTTATCTGGCACTGTCGTAATACCTTGCGCAGCTTGCCTTGGACCCCATGGCATCGGAGCCTGCTGCGCAGGTGGTCATGTTCCCTCTGGAACAGGTCCTTTCCGATGTCCCGGAGAAAATGGAAATGGCAGATGAAATCGGGAGCTTCTGGAAAGACCTCTTTCACAGCCGAAAGGATGCCTGGCCCCATATCATGGACCAGTGCTACCGGTTTCCCATACGCCAATTCCAATTCCTGAAGGAATGGGACTATGGCCTCTTTCTTTTCGGAGGGGAGCTTTACCGAATCCAGCACAAATGATGAGATCTCATCAAGGCCGACAAAAAGGTGCGGGCTGTCCGCTTCGCAAGTGCCGTCAAGGTGCAGGATATACCCTCCCTGACCTTGCATATGCGTCCGGAGTGCAGCAGTGGTCTCCCGGTGGGCACAGGCAAGATAGCAGATATATTTGTCTGCAAGGAGCCCCACTTCACTCGCGGATATGGATATCCCGCGTTCTTGCAGATGGGCCCTGATCTCCCGTTCATTGCGGGCATGCCGGAAAATGGCTTCACCAATGTATATCATCACATCATAGCCGAAGGTGTTCCGCGGTGGGGCTAGGGAGGCAAGCTCCTGGGAGGGAGCCATATATCCACAGACCGGGCAGCTGTATACAGTCTCATGCGCAGTGATGGTACCGACTGAATACAGGGCCAGGTTCCTCTCCCTTGTTTTCAGCACCTTCATGCGCCCATGACAGGAAGGACATACGGTATTCTCCGCACTGAAGGTCACTATCGGTGAATTGGCAAAGACCTGCTGGTTCCCTGTCGACATGATAATGCGCTCCCTATGGGCTGAGAATGCCTTCAGAAACCCGGCTGAGCCGTTTTTTTTTCCGACAACCCATGCATCTGCAGCAGTGTCGTTATCTCATTGGCCTTCACAGAAACCCCCTGCCGCTCCAAACGGGCAACCCGCTTCTCCAGCGGTGCCTGGGGATGCTTGATGAAGTCAGCGAATACCCACAGGGCGTCATGATCGGAAATCTGCTGCAGCGATTGCTGCTCCAGGGCCTCTTTGCGAAGTGCCCGCTGGGCACTTCCCACCTGCTCGTCGGCACTGAGATAGATGTACCTTCCCTGGAATTTCTCTCTCTGCAATGCAGGAAGATCCTTGTAATGGTTCATGAATGACCGTGGGTCAAGACCGAGAAGCTCCCCCAGCTCAGCTGAGCTCAGCCCTTGCGGTGAGTTCCCTACCAATTGGATGACAGTCTCCTTAAGCGTCCCGAAACGGGAAAACCTGATGTCCTTATAGCCCCACAGTCCATGTTCGTCAAACTGGGGGATGCCGGCGAGGGTGTAGAACCTCCCATTGTGGTTGTAGCTGCCCAGGGTTCCCCAGGACTTCAGATGGTTTCGTACCGTGGGGACAGAACAGTGCAGCAGGGATTTCAGCTGGTCGACGGTAAATACCTTTCGTGCGTGGAATTTCTGCAAAACCTGTTTTTCAAGCTCAGAAGGGATCATGGAAGCCTCCTTATTAAGTATATGTTTATATGCTGTATTCTATCATATACTTTATAATTTAGCGAGCTTCATCTCCCATTATTTCAACAACAACTTGCTTTCAAAGCCCTGAAAGGGGGTTTGTTCCTATGTTGATGATTTCATATACTTGATATTTGTTGGAGGGTATGGATTTATTTCTTTTTCTTATAGATATTTGTTCACATCCAAC
>CAZGOK010000276.1:0-2701 GCA_964527665.1 uncultured Sphaerochaeta sp. | reverse complement strand
CCCCGGAGGTCATTCTCAAATGAAAAAGCAAGTCAAATTCATGTGCACCGCTTTTCGCGACGGATTCCAGTCAGTGTATGGTGCCCGTGTATTCACGAAGGATTTCATGCCCGCAGTAGCTGCTGCGCGTGAAGCCGGAATCAACCATTTCGAAGCAGGTGGCGGAGCCCGTTTCCAGTCACTCTACTTCTATACCAACGAAGACGCCTTCGAAATGATGGATGAGTTCCGCAAGGTAGCAGGGCCCGATGCAGACCTCCAGACCCTCTCCAGAGGCGTCAACGTAGTAGGTCTCGATTCTCAGCCCAGGGACATCATCAAGCTGCATGCTGACCTTTTCAAGAAACATGGAATCTCTACCATCCGTAACTTCGATGCTCTCAATGATGTGAACAACCTCATCGACAGCGGCAAGGCCATCAGCGATGCAGGCCTCCGCCATGAAGTGACCGTCACCATGATGAGCCTTCCCCCAAAGACAGAGGGCGCCCACGACCCTGACTTCTACGAAGGTGTGCTCAGGCAGATCATGGATGCAGGCATCAAATTTGAATCAGTATGTTTCAAGGATGCATCAGGCACTTCCAAACCTG
This sequence comes from uncultured Sphaerochaeta sp., assembly GCA_964527665.1. Lineage (GTDB taxonomy): Bacteria > Spirochaetota > Spirochaetia > Sphaerochaetales > Sphaerochaetaceae > Sphaerochaeta. The sequence continues at coordinate 2,108 of CAZGOK010000276.1, read as the reverse complement.
CTTTTGTCTATGAGACTATCAAGAGAGCCCGCAAGATGCTCGGTAAGGACATGAACATCGTGTTCCACAGCCATGACACTGCAGGGGTCTCGATCCAGCAGTACATGTGCGCACTCGAAGCCGGTGCAGACCAGGTGGACCTTTCGATGAGCCCCGCTTCCGGCGGAACCTGTCAGCCTGACATCATCACCATGTGGCACGCCCTACGTGGGACCGATTATGACCTTGGCATTGACATCAAGAAAGTACGTGAAGCAGAAGCAGTGTTCCAAGATTGCATGAAAGACTACATCGTACCCCCAGAAGCAATGACCGTAAACCCTGAAATCGTATTCTTCCCCCTCCCCGGTGGAGCCCTCACTGCAAATACCCAGATGCTTCGTGACAACAACATGATGGACAAGTATCCTGAGATTGTTGAGGCAATGGGCGAGACTGTTGCAAAGGGTGGTTTCGGAACCTCAGTAACCCCTGTCTCCCAGTTCTATTTCCAGCAGGCTTTCAACAACGTCATGTTCGGGCCCTGGAAGAAGATTGCAGAGGGATACGGCAAGATGGTCCTTGGCTATTTCGGCAAGACCCCCATCGCACCAGATCCTGAAGTGGTGAAGATCGCTTCCGAGCAGATGGGTCTTGAACCCACCACCAAGAAGGTAGTCGACCTCAACGATGCAGACCCCACCAAGGGCGTGAAGGCAGCGAAGGCCATGCTCGAGAAAGAAAACCTCCCCCTCACTGATGAAAACATCTTCATCGCAGCTTCCTGCAAGGAGAAGGGTATCCTCTATCTTACAGGCAAGGCTCAGCCCAATGGCATCCGCAAGGTTGACCACGAGGCAGAGGCTGCAAAGAAGAGTGGAGAATATACCGTTACCGTCAATGGCAAGGCATATGGTGTCAAGCTGAACAAGACCAAGGCATCCGTCAATGGTGTTGACTACTCCCTTGATGTTGCAAACGGCATCGACAAGAAGGCAATTGAAGCGGCCCAGGCATCTAGTGCTGCCGCCCCTCTCGCTATAGCCCCCACAGGAGAAGAGACCACTGTCAAGGCTCCAATGCCAGGCCTGATCCTTCGTGTTGAGGTCAAGGTCGGTGATGTTGTAGCAAAGAACCAGTGCCTGCTCATCATGGAAGCCATGAAAATGGAAAATGAGATATTCTCACCCCGTGCAGGTACCGTAACCAAGATCTGTGTGAGCCAAGGCCAGCAGATGCAAAGCGATGACGATCTCATCGTAATCGCCTAAAGGAGACTCAGACATGATTGGTTCCGCGTTTAATCAACTCTGGCAGTCCACCGGACTGTTCGGATTCCTAGGATTTGCTGAAGGTTTTGGCATAGGTAACCTTGTCATGATCATCATCGGCTTTGTCCTACTCTATCTTGCCATCAAGAAGGGCTTTGAGCCCCTCTTGCTGGTACCGATCGGGTTCGGTTGTATCCTTGCCAACATACCCTTGGGATTTATCGCAGGGGTAGACCCTTCAACGGGTGACATTGGATTCATCAAACAACTGTTTGACATGGGTATCGCATCGGGTCTCTTCCCGATTCTGATATTCATGGGCGTAGGCGCAATGACAGACTTCGGTCCCCTCATTGCCAACCCCAAGACCCTGTTGCTGGGTGCAGCAGCTCAGTTGGGCATCTTTGCAGCACTTATCGGTGCCCTTGCCCTCAGCTTCGTACCCGGTATCAACTTCAGCCTGTTCGACGCTGCCTCAATTGGCATCATCGGAGGTGCTGACGGTCCGACGGCCATCTACGTCACCAGCAGGCTTGCGCCAAACCTGTTGGGACCCATTGCAGTAGCTGCCTACAGCTATATGGCTCTGGTTCCCATCATCCAGCCCCCCATCATGCGCCTCTTGACCACTAAGGAAGAGCGTATGATCAGGATGAAACAGCTGAGGCCCGTAAGCAAGCTTGAGAAGATACTCTTCCCACTTGTCGTACTCTCCACCTGTGCCATCCTGCTTCCTTCGGCAACTCCGCTCATCGGGTCTCTGATGTTCGGTAACCTTGCCAAGGAGTGTGGTGTGGTAAACAGACTCTCCGATACCATGCAGAACGCCCTGATGAACATCGTAACGATCTTCCTCGG
>CAZGOK010000275.1:0-2720 GCA_964527665.1 uncultured Sphaerochaeta sp. | reverse complement strand
TAAATACTATATGCAAACAGCATAAAAACTAACACAAGCAGTATTCAATTACAACAAATTTAGTAATAAGAGTACAGTATCAATCTGAAACAATATAACTCTCATATGTTAATGACTACCACCAATGCCAGTTACTGCTCATAAGTGCCGCCTCATATTGCTCAATTGAATTGTCGTCCGTAAAAGTTCCAAAGAGCCGAGGCAAATAATGCAACTGTTCCAGTCCCATGAATAGTATGTGAATATAATGCGAATTCTCAATTTAATATGAGAATCACAGATCAAAAAGAAACTGACCAAAACAGTGGCACATTCTCGATTTAATTCGAGAATAAGAAAATCATGAATCCAAAAAAAACCAGGCCCCCAAAGGGACCCAGCTCATCTTATCATCAGAAGGAGCTGAAAGGCTCGTCTTCCTTGCAGTACTCCATTTCGCTCAGCTTCCGATAGAACGTAGAAATAGGCATGCCAAGCCTTGAGGCCGCCTCCTTTGCACCCAACGCATAGTGCATTGACCGCGCTTCCCCAAAGCTCACTTTCTTGGGCTCGAGCTTTGGCCTTCGTCCAGCCTTTCTTTTCTTGGCTTCACACCATAATGCATCATTGTATTGGATGCTGAGCACAGCATTGCCCCCGTCATCCTTGCCAATGACTGCATGCATCTGCAAATGGCTTATCATGGAGTTCAGTTCCATGACAGCCTGCGATGGGTCGTCACCTGGCAGGAGGGTGAAGCTCAGCTCGTTCCATTCGTCACGCATCACCGTCCTGCCTCTTGCAAGCCTGCGGTAATCCGGTCCCTGTACTCATCGAATTCCCAATGCCGTATGTCAAGAACGCTTAGGATAGGTTCGTCAAGGTTATAATAGTCGATATGGCTCCTGTGTCTGAGCAGGGAACTGAAAAGGGAAGCCTTGAAATCCGAATCACCAAGGGTCCCCCTCAGGTCCTTGGCAAAATTTCTCCAGAACAGTATCTCCTCATCCTGGACCTGGATAATCATTGCTTCGCAGTCATATTGGGTGGCTATGTTCGTCTCCATTGTCTTGCCCTCCTAAAGCACTTCAGTCTTGATGACATCATCCATCATCTGTCCGTTGATATGGGTGCATTCCAACCCTGCAGCCCTTACAAGGGCCTGCGTGCATGCTTTGTTTATAAGTCTCGGCACCCCTGAGGACCATGCATGGGCAATATCCAAAGCCTCAGTGCTGAACAAGCCATCGGCATCCACGCAACCCGAGTACCTGAGATGGGTCTCGACATATTTGCCGGTCTGCACCCTGTCCAACGGCTTCAGCGAACACACGATGCTTACCCTTTGCCGTATGGCTGTGAATACGTTGCTCCGCAACCTTTCCTTCAGTTCCGGTTGCCCCGAAAGCACAAGCGAAACCGGAGTGTGGCTGTCCATATTGCAATTCAGGAAGAACCTCAGCTCCTCAATGGTTTCGTGCGAAAGCAAGTGACTCTCATCAATTACACAACAGATGTCCTTCTTCTCAATTTCCCGCAATACGGAGAACTTCTCATGCAATGCCTTTTTTCCGTCCCCCCTGTAGAAATATCCCCTGCACCCTAATTGCTCGAGCAGCTTGTTGTACATCCACCTCGGTGTCAGCTGCGAGTCCGAGATATAGAGGAACTCTGTCTTTCGGGGGTTCAGCGAATACCTGAGCTTCCTGAGGACTGTGCTCTTGCCGCATCCGGAAGGGGCTGTCAGCAAACAGAACATCCTCTCCTCAACGGCAATCCTCAGTCTTGTGAGCGTTTCTGTGTACATCTCGTTCTCAAGCATGTATTCTTCAGGTATCGAATTGGAAAACGGCGTCGCCTTCATTCCAAACGCATCCTCAAATATCATTTCGCTTCCTCCTTCACCTGTCTCAGCCTGCTGTACATCGGCACTTGCTCAGGTTCATTGTCATCAACCTCTGGATTTGGGGGAAAATCAAAGACCATCTGGGCATCCGGGTGGTTTTTCTTGTATTCCCTCTCAATGCCGTCGAGGTACCTTGAGGTGTCAGTGGCGATGACCGCCTTGTAGTCGGCCTTGGCCCTGTTCTCGTAATCGATGTCTTCCCCTATATGCTGGAGACCGGCGGTGCAGGTATCGAAGCCGGGGCACTCAATGGTGAGCCTCTCAAGGTCATTCCTGTCGATGACGATGGAGACGTTGTACCCCTTCAGATTCGGGTTTGACACCTCATACAGCCGCCCATCAAGGGAGACCGTCCCACCGCTGGAAACCTTACGCTTCTTCCTTTCAAGGAAGGCGTATTCAAGCTCTTCCTGGGCAATCATCTTCAGGTGCCTCGTATCGTTTATGAATGTCTCATGGGGTGTCTTCAGCTTCAGGCCGGCATGCGGATGCTTGTGGTAATACTCCTCCTGCCATGCAAGATAGCTTGCATTCAGCCGTTCAAGTGTATTGAAACCCTTGAGTGCTACTTCACTTATATACTTGTCTAGTAATAAGTTGTAAGCTTCAATTTTCCCTTTGGTCTGAGGGGTGTAGGGACGGCAATACCGCACTTGTATCCCCAATGTGGAGGCACACGTCTTGAAGTCATAAGCTGTATACTGTTTGCCATTGTCGATCTTTTGCCGAATTCGGCAAAAGATCGATTTCAACGATAAATTAGTATTGCCGAGACTTTTCGGTAACCTTTTCGTTGCCTAGAGTTACCAATCAGTAATCGGCAAAATCTTTTCAC
>CAZGOK010000274.1:0-2729 GCA_964527665.1 uncultured Sphaerochaeta sp. | reverse complement strand
TCTTCAGGTGCGCATCAGCATTGTCCTCATAGCCGTTGTGCTTGTATTGGGAGTAGGGCTTCTCTGGGGCCAGTTTTTCTAACCAAACTTCATAGTCATGATGCAAGCCTGATTCATCATCATTGATGAATACGCTGGCTGTGATGTGCATCGCGTTTATCAGGACCAGACCCTCCTGTACCTTACTGTCCTGTATTGCTTGTTGTACTTGGTCGGTTATGTTTACCAGGCCCCTGCGTTTGGGGATGTTGAAGAAAAGTTCTTTCCTATAGGTTTTCATATGTGCTCCTTGTCCCTTAAGGATAGGAAATCTTAGGCATCTGGTCAAACCAATGAGTTTGGAGCAGGTAAGCATGACAGGGTCTTGAGGAGTATCGACATACCTTGGCTTCATAGCCTTGGTTTGGGCCGCTGTTCGTATGAATTTTCTGGAACCTTATTTTCAAGCTTGCATACAAGAGCGTCTGAATACTGGAAATTAATATGCTTTTCTTCACATAAAAGAGGTCTGTTTTACCATGTAATCGAGAACAAAGAAAAAAATATTTGCAATATTAGACAAACCCCCTTACTATGTAGTGGACCAGCCTTAGAAGACGAACAACAACCCCCTTTTTAGGAGTATCTATATATTGGGTTCTAGTCTATCGGTTTTTTCAAGGAGGTCCCTTGTGAATGAGCTCTATGACACCATCATAGCGGCCTACAAAGGTAAGCCCGGTGCACTACTCTCTGTTCTGGAAGAGGTGCAGCGCAACACAGAACACACCTACCTCAATGAGCAAGCGCTGCTGTACATAGCGGAGAAGATGCAGGTTCCTCTCTCCAAGGTCTACTCTGTGGCGACGTTCTACTCGTTCTTCAACCTCAAGCCCCAAGGGGAGCACACCATCACGGTGTGCCGCGGGACAGCATGCCATACAAGGGGGTCCAAGCCCCTGCTTGACGATGTCATGGCGATGCTTGGCCTGCATACAAGTGAGGAGGGCGAGGATGAGGCTTCCTACACAACCGAGGATATGCGTTTTACGGTGCGCACTGTAGCCTGCTTCGGCCAGTGTGCCCTCGCTCCTGTGATCGCAGTCGATGAGGTCATCTACAGCAGGATGACAGGCGACAAGCTGGCCACGCTTCTGAAACAGCTTATGGAAAAGAAGGTGCAAGTATGAAGGACCTACTACAACAACTCAAGGAACAAGGAGAGCGCCTGCTCAGACCAGGGTGTGTAGATATTGCAGTGGGAGTGGGAACCTGTGGCCTGGGAAATGGGGCAGGGGAACTGTTAAAGGCTATCAAGGCCCATGTCGCATCCAACAAGCTGGACATGCAGGTACGCTCTGTGGGATGCTTTGGCTTTTGTGCAAACGAACCCTTGGTAAACATATACATCCCCGATAGGCCCCTGCTTATATTGGACAAGGTGACACTTGAGGATATACCTTGGATCTTCTCCTCCATCGAGGCGGAATCCTTTCCCCCTGAACGTGTCCTCTGCAAGATAACAGAGTGGGATCATCTGGGATCTAGGTTTATCTATGGCCATGGATTTGAAGATATCCCCGAATGGAATGAGATCTCCTACTTCAAGGCACAGAAAAAGATCGTCCTGCGCCATGCAGGTCTCATAGACCCCACCTCCTTGGAGGAGTACCTGGCAGTCGGAGGCTACTCAGCCTTCCTGAAGGCTGTGTGGGAGATGAGCCGGGAAGAGGTCTTATTGGAAGTGAAGAACTCCAAGCTGCGCGGGCGTGGGGGGGCAGGCTTTCCAACCGGTCTCAAGTGGGAGCTGATGAACAAGAATGAGGCTGAGAGGAAGTTCCTCATCTGCAATGCAGATGAAGGGGACCCCGGTGCCTACATGAACCGCAACGAACTTGAAAGTGACCCCCATATGCTTATCGAAGGGATGTTAATCGGAGCCTATGCCATGCATACCTCGGTGGGAATCGTCTATGTGCGTGCCGAGTACCCCTTGGCCGTGGAGAGGCTCAAGCTTGCTGTAGAGCAGGCCAGGGAGGTGGGGTTGCTCGGTAAGGAGATACCCAACACCCTGTTCACCTTTGATATCGATATAGTGGAGGGGGCAGGTGCCTTTGTCTGTGGGGAGGAGACGGCTCTCATCGCCTCAGTGGAAGGCAAGGCGGGCCGCCCTACCATGAAACCCCCGTTCCCTGCACAGAAAGGGTACCTGGGCTACCCGACAACCATCAACAACCTGGAGACCTGGTGCAACATCCCGGTCATCATCGGCATGGGAAGCTCCTGGTTCCGAAAAACCGGCACCTCCGACAGCCCGGGGACCAAGGTCTTCTCGCTGGTGGGCAAGGTGAAGAATACCGGCTTGGTGGAGCTGCCCCTGGGAGAGAAGCTGACCACTCTCATCTATGAGATCGGGGGAGGCTCATCATCGCCGAACAAGAAGATCAAGGCAGTGCAGTCGGGAGGACCGTCAGGGGGGTGCATCCCTGCATCCAAGTTCGATACCCCCATAGACTACGAGACACTCAACACCCTCGGGGCCATCATGGGATCGGGGGGTATGGTTGTCATGGACCAGGACAACTGCATGGTCGATGTGGCGAGGTACTTCATCGAGTTCACCCACAAGGAGTCCTGTGGAAAGTGCGTTCCCTGTAGGGAAGGCCTAGCCCAGGAACTTGCCCTGCTCAATGGCATTGTCGAAGGCAGGGGACAGGAGCGCGACCTCGTCCTGATGAAGGAGCTTGGGC
>CAZGOK010000273.1:0-2739 GCA_964527665.1 uncultured Sphaerochaeta sp. | reverse complement strand
CACTCGGAGAGCCCCCTACCATCCCTGTTGCACCGGCTATCAGGAATGCTATGCTGAACGCTACAGGAGTAGCGGTGAATTCAATCCCCCTCAACCCTGAAAAACTCTTCTACGCAATTCGAGAAGCGGGACTCATCAAATAAAGGAAGAAGCGCATGTACGACATTAAAAACTTATACGAACCAAAGTCAGTGCAGGAAGCACTGAGCTTGAGAAAGGAACACCCCGAAGCATTGGTACTCGCAGGAGGAAGCGACATCCTCATCCAGATCCGTGAAGGCAAGCTTGCAGGGTGTGACCTCATCAGTATATTTGCCCTTGATGAACTGCGTGGCATCTGCATCGAGGATGATGGAACCCTTCTGATACGCCCTCTTGCCAGCTTCACCGATGTGGTGATGCACCCCCTGATCAAAAAGCATATGCCTGTCCTCGGAGAGGCTGTCGAGCAGATCGGTGGTCCTCAGATCAGAAACATCGGCACCATCGGAGGAAATATCTGCAACGGAGTGACCAGCGCAGACTCTGCAGGGACGCTCAAGGCCTACGATGCGATCCTTGAGATAGCAAGTCTGGAAGGCACTCGCGTCCTGCCCTATGCTGAGTTCAACCTCAAGCCGGGCAAGGTTGACCTGCGCCCCGGTGAGATACTCACCGGTATTCGCATACCCAAGGCGAGCTATGAGAACACCTACGCACATTTCATCAAGTACGCTATGCGCCGCGCTATGGACATTGCAACCTTGAGCTGTTCGGTGAACGTACGCCTTACCGAAGATAAGAAAAAAGTTGATAGGCTGCGCATCGCCTTCGGCGTTGCAGCACCCATCCCTATCAGAGCTACCACCGCAGAGACAAGTGCCAATGGGCACCTTCTCAATGAGGAGCTCATCAACAAGGTAGCAGAGGGTGCTTTGGCTGACGTCATGCCCAGGACCAGCTGGAGAGCTTCCAAGGAGTTCAGGCTCCACTTGGTGGAAGAGCTCGCAAGGCGCGCAACCATCACATCAATCGAGAATGCAGGAGGAAAGATCAATGGCTAGAAGAACAGTGACATGCACCATAAACGGTATACATAGGGAATATTCGGTTGACGTGAGAGACTCACTTTCCGACATGCTTCGGGGGAAAGCTGGACTGGACAGCGTAAAGCACGGCTGTGACGTCGGTGAGTGCGGAGCATGCACCGTCCTCATAGACGGGCAACCCTTCAACTCCTGCATCTATCTTGCCATCTGGGCAGAGGGAAAGACCATCCTGACCCTGGAAGGGCTCTCCGACAAGAAGGGCGCCATATCAGACATCCAGCAGGCTTTCATCGACGAAGGTGCCGTACAGTGCGGCTTCTGCACCCCGGGCTTCATCATGGCCTCCATTCCCATCATCACGCGCGATGAAGTGGCAAGCAGGGACGAGATACGCAAGCAGGTAGCAGGCAACCTCTGCAGATGCACAGGCTATGACAAGATCATCAATGCGATCGAGAAGACCCAGCATAAGAGGATTGAGGAAAAGCAGGCGAAGTAGCACCTATAGTTCAAGATGCCATTCACCTCCTGATCATACGCTTACCAAAAAGTTCATATCAGCAGAGTCCACCAATGACTTGGAGGACTCTGCTTTTTATTCGCCCATCCAGCGATTTTACTACTGTCTTGCCATACCGCTTACCTCTGGCTCGACACTGACGTTGATACTGTGCAGGGAGAACCCCGAGAGGATGGAAGATGTCTTTTGCCGGATGAACTCAGTTACCACCCGCCTAATCTCCCTCTCTGCATAGGGGGTGAACTTCTGTACAGGAGGCATACCCCCCTTGAACCCTCCTCTTTTGGGGCAAGGCTCCAACATCATACAAGGGTTGGGCCTATCACTTCTCTTGAGCAGGGGAAAGCTGATGATCACCTCCCCGACCGATTTTTTTGACTTCTGCCTTGAAAGACTTACCCCCACCCTGCTAGCTTCATACCCGGCCATGCCAGCACAGTATCCAAGGCTGAATATAGTCAGTTCAGCGCTATACACCCGACCATCAACTACATATTCTTCTGTGATGAGGTGCTTGTCAAACTTCATTTGTGTTTCATACTTCATGATTACTCTCCCTAGTTGGTGGTACTCTGTACCACTTCTTGTGCTTTCGTCTCTTACTTCTTGTTTCTTACAGCATGTTGCTTTTACCTGCTTCAAGTACCCATTTGGAGAGGTACACGATGTGAGTTCAACTTACTCAAGCCTTTGCATGCCGCTTCTTCTCTGATGAAGACTAGGAACTACTCATAGCTGACCTCCTGTACGCACAGGAAGGCCCAAGAAGTACAGAGATGGGGAGGTAGAGAGATGTTTGTGTGATCATGACGGGCTCCTATTTAGCGATTTGTTTTTCGACGCTGCAAGTTGGTGTGTAAATCACGTCGTTAAGCCTAGTATAACCAACAGAGACAAAAGAAGTCAAGTTCTTGTAAAGGATCAGGGGTCCAATGTAAATAATCGATTTTTAATGAACCAATAATAGTTACGCATTTCTCCCTCCCCTGACTTACCGCCGATTCCTTTGTCCCAGCAAGCGCATACTACAAACTAATAAAATTAATATGTTTTTGTAATGGTTATATTTACAAGTATTGTTTATTGAATAATAACCTACACTTATTTTGCTTTGTTACATATGTAACATGGAGTATACTGGACATAAATCTATCACTAGCAGAAAAGAGGATTGTTTTATGAAAAAGGAAG
>CAZGOK010000272.1:0-2741 GCA_964527665.1 uncultured Sphaerochaeta sp. | reverse complement strand
GGGGAAGGGCATTGCCCTCCTCAAGTCGAGCCTTGCGAAGCAGTTCACAAGCATGCAGCAATATTCGTTCGGTCTCATCCCACCCGATGCAAGCATCGGTGACTGAGACACCATATTTTAGTTGTGAAAGGTCATCAGGAATCTTCTGCGAACCACCAAAAAGATTGCTTTCCAGCATGAAACCCCTGATGGCGGTCTCACCCCAGCTTACCTGGTCCACTATCGAGCGAAGCACCCGTTTCTGGCGGTCATAGTGCTTGCGCGAGTTGGCGTGGCTGCAGTCTACAATGATAGCAGGATTGAGGCTGTTGCTGGTCATCATCGTTCGTGCAGACTCCACATCGTCCTCATAGTAGTTGGGACTCTGCTCCCCACCACGAAGGATGAGGTGACAGCAATCGTTGCCTGTAGTCCTGAAAATCGTGCTTGCCCCAAGATAGTCCATACCAATGAAGGAAGCAGGGCTATATGCACATTTGATGGCGTTGATCGCATTGAGCAAATCCCCGCTGGTGCTGTTCTTGAATCCCACAGCGACACTAAGCCCACTGGCTAGGTTGCGGTGGATCTGACTCTCTGTTGTCCTGGCCCCGATCGAGGACCAGCTCATCAAGGCGTCTATATACTGGGGAATGATAGGGTCGAGCACTTCACACCCTACAGGAACTCCCAATGAGATTATCTCCAGCAGCAATGAGCGGGCTTGGATGATCCCCTCTTCAATATCATAGGAACCGTCCATCCTCGGATCAAGGATAAGGCCCTTCCATCCCAAGACAGTGCGGGGCTTCTCAAAGTATGCCCGCATGACGATGAACATCTCAGACTCCACCTCTTTGGCAAGCTTCTTAAGCTTTCGCGCATATTCGACAGCACCCTTTCGGTCATGCAGAGAGCAGGGACCTACGATTGCAAGCAATCGGTGGTCCCTTCCTTGTATGATATCATTGACGGTCTTTCGGCTTTGGGCGATAAACGCCACCGTCTCTTCGGTGACCGGAAACCTTTTCGCAAGCTCGTTTGGAGTTGCAAGGCTTTCCGTCTTCTTAATTCGTATGTCTACATTAGCCATTCATTACCAACCCTTTCCTGTGAGGTATACCATACCTCACAGGGGAGGCTCAACCCCATTATTTCTCTTTTGAGCCATCGTTGCTAGATATTCTCGAATAGAGGAATCGTTTGATCTTCTGCGTAGGAGTTCGCTGGAAAGGCTCTTCGTGCAACTCGGCAGTACTGATACGACTGAAGGCACTAAGTTCTTTGTTCACATCCTCGCGGATCTTTGCAACATACGCCATGGCCTCCACTTTCGCATCATTGATATTTAGGGCCATTTTCTGGGCATAGGACTCTATGTCAATCTTGATCAGGGCTATCAGACCCCCATCTTCAGGAACAACGAGGGACTCTGAGACAAAGCTCAGGTTGTTGATGACAGCTTCGATCACCTCAGGATAGATATTCTCACCACCTGCTCCCAAGATCATGGTCTTGGTGCGGCCCTTGATGGCAAGACGCTTTTTCTTGTCAAAGAAGCCCAGGTCTCCGGTACGGAAATAGCCGTCTTCGGTGAAGACCTCAGCGTTGAGCTTGGGATTGTTGTAGTAGCCTTGCATAACGTTCGGTCCCTTGACGAGGATCTCTCCTACCCCGGTTTCAGGGTCCTTGTTCTCAAGGCGCACATCCACATGTTCTACAAGCGGACCTATCATGCCAACATAGTGTTTGGTAGGCAGTCCTCCTGCTATGAGTGGGCTCGTCTCGGTAAGGCCGTAGCCCATCGCATAAGGGAACTTGGCATCAGCGAGGAATTGTTCGACATCTCTGTCCAGAGGGGCTCCGCCAATACCGAAGAACTTCAGCTTGCCACCGAAGGTTACCTTTAGCTTGCGTCCGATAATTCTGGAGATGAGCCTCCTGGTCGGACCGAACTTCAACCATGGTTTCAATTTTTCATTGTCTCGCATCACAGGAAGCACCGAACTGCGATAGATTTTCTCCATCAACAGGGGCACGCTCATAAGAAGCTTAGGTCTCACGGCCTTAAGAGCCGGAAGAAGAATACTAGGGGCCGGAGCCTTACCAAGGAAGGTAATCTCACAACCAGCCATCAGTTCAAGGATCTGGCCGGTGGTGAATTCATAGACATGGGCGATGGGCAGGATCGAGAGCACATGGTCACCGGGCTTGAAGTCAACATAGACATCGGTAGAGATGTCAGCATTCCACACCAGGTTCTTGTTGGTAAGCATTACACCCTTGCTGTTACCGGTGGTTCCACTGGTGTAGATCAGGGAGGCAAGGTCTTCTTCCGTTGCCTTGCTAGTTGCACGTAGTTCGTGGGCTTTCTTATCCAGTTTTCTTCTGGTAATGTCCCTACCCGGTGCATTGGCAAACTGATCCTTGTCTGCAAGATTAGCGCTGATGGGGTCGGGGATATGGAAGAGGTCCTCCATCCTCACCAGGAAGGAGGGGTCCTTCGCCACGAAGGGAAGTACCTTTTCAAAGTTCTTGACATTTATGACAACGCCCTTGGCACCGCACTGCTCCAGGATGGAACACGCCTCCTTGGAGGAGAAGTCAGGCAGGATGGGAACGGCTACACACCCGATGGAGGTGATGCCGAAGTAGGCAACAAGCCAGGTGGGGCAGCTCTCCCCGAGGATGGCGATCTTGTCCCCATGGACAAAGCCGGCCTCAAGCAGGGTCACGGCGATGCTGTCCTTCATGCTCTTCAT
>CAZGOK010000271.1:0-2745 GCA_964527665.1 uncultured Sphaerochaeta sp. | reverse complement strand
GACATCACCGGCATCACCATGCCCATCACCAAGCACAACTACATCGTCAAGGATGTGGCCATGCTTGCCCAGACCATCCGTGATGCCTTCAGGATCGCCCAGGAGGGCCGTCCCGGTCCTGTCCTCATAGACATCCCTAAGGATGTCACCGTCCATATGGCTGACTTTGTAGCCAAGAAGCCCGAGCCTATCCTGCCCAGGACTGAGCGCCTGAGCGAGGAGAGCATGGAGGTGGCCATCAAGCTGATAGAGGAGAGCGAAAGGCCGATGCTCTATGTCGGTGGGGGAGTCATCAGGGGCAAGGCCTCTGCTGAGTTGGGGCAGTTTGTCGACCTTATCGATGCCCCCGTCTGCACCTCCCTGATGGGCTGTGGGGCCATAAGCTCCTATAACGAGCGCTTCACCGGAATGGTAGGTATGCACGGCTCGAAGGTCTCCAACATGTGTGTCTCGGCTTGTGACCTGCTTGTGGTGGTTGGAGCTCGCTTCAGTGACCGCGTGGTCAGCAAGGCAAGCGGCTTTGCCCAGAACGCAAGGATCGTCCACATCGATGTGGACCCCGCTGAGATAGACAAGAACATCAAGACCTACTGCCACGTCATCGGGGATGTGAAGGTGGTGCTCGCCGAACTGAACAAGCGCATTACCAAGCCCCATTCCAATGAGAAGTGGATGGACCAGGTACGCTCGTACAAGTTGCGCTATCCCATCCGCTTTGACAATGAGAGCCAGCGTGCAAAGACCATCCTCAAGAGCCTGCAGAAGGTCCTTCCCCCGGAATTCTACATAGTAACAGAGGTAGGACAGCACCAGATGTGGGCTGCACAGTTCCTCAAGCATGTCCAACCCGGTCACTTCCTGACCAGCGGCGGCTTGGGGACCATGGGCTATGGAACCGGAGCTGCAATAGGAGCTCAGGTGGGGAACCCCAAGAGCCGGGTTGTCAACGTGGCAGGGGATGGGAGCTTCGGCATGAACTGCAATGAGCTTGCTACCATTGCCCGCTACAACCTGCCTGTGGTGATCCTGTTGATGAACAACCACACCCTGGGTATGGTGCGCCAGTGGCAGACACTTTTCTTTGACAACCACTACAGCGAAACTACCTTGGATGGCGGTGTTGATTGGATTAAGCTCGCCGGAGCCTATGGGATAGAGGGGCGCCGGATAGGCCTCGACGATGATCCGAAGGCTATCCTGCAAGAGGCTTTGGACCTGAAGGCTCCTGTGGTGATCGAGTGTGAGATACCTACCGACGACAAGGCCTATCCGATGGTAGCCCCCGGGGCTTCCATCGATGATATGCTTGGAGTAGGAGAGCTGGGCGACTACTGAAAAACGTAGGATAGCAATTCAAAAAGGGTTATCCCTAAGGCAGCGCTGATATTTATCAGTGTCTGCCTCTGGGGTACCCTTTTGTTTTTTTCAATGTAGTGTATCTGGCTTCTGGTGAGATAGGCCCGATCCATCAGTTCCTGTTGTGTCATTTTTTGTGCAAGTCGTAATTGACGAATTGCTTCACCAATATTCATTGTTTCCATAACAAGAGTATCCTGTAAAAATTAGACACTTGTCAGAATTACGTCAATGCAAGAGCATGAATATAACGCTTACAGCAAATAAAGAGACAAACTGAGACAAATTACCATGCTTTTACTAGTAATTAAAATGCTATGCTATTATGGCAAAGGGAATTATGCAGGGGGTCCTGTTCAAGGGTAATTTATGTTAGTTTTTCCAAAAACTTGTCATTCGGTGCTATACTCTCTTACTAAGGAGTCTTACATGGAAGAGGATATGCGAGAAATGTCATCGGAAGAGTTGCGGGCCGTCTGCTCCAACCTTTCCAAGACCTGCGCCAAGCAGATGAGAGAGGAGGAGGCTGCGCTGTTCGGCAAGCTCTCCACCTATTATGGACAACAGTCAAAACCCCAGGGGGGCAGTTCATTCGAGGCCCTCACCTCCTTGATAGAGAAGGATCTTTCTGAAGGGTATCCAAGGATTAACAAGGCCATAGAAGGTGAGCAGGACCGAGGGGCCCAAAGGGCCCTGGTATGGGGTGAGAAGGCCTCCAAGCTCCTGAAGGGGTTGCTTGGCAGATATGAGAAACAGGGCAACAAGCTCTTGGAGAATACCAGTGTGTTTGTCTGCGACATCTGTGGCTTTGTCTATGTGGGCGAAAGGCCCCCTGAGGTCTGCCCTGTATGCAAGGTCCCTGCCTTTAAGATCCTGCCTGTCAGAAAGGAGGTAATCTGATGCATGCAGTAAGAAACATACGCCTGTGTACCAAGGATTGTATCTGCCTGTTTGTCTGTCCTACCGGTGCCACTGATACCGAAACCGGTCAGATCGATGCATCAAAGTGCCTTGACGGGTGCCGCCTTTGTGTTGATGCCTGTCCTTCCCATGCAATCTTCCTGTTGCCGAGGAACTATGCACCACAACAGAAGAAGAGTGAGGTGACAGTACAGGCCTTGAGGGAGCTTGCAAAGAGCAAGGCCCAGCAGGAGAAGCTTGCACTGGAGATCGCTTCTGAAACAAAGGATCCCATTGTCAGACAGCTTGCAACAACCTTGGCAAGGTCAACCAGAATCCTCCAGGAGGATCTCTACAGGGAGAGTGGCTTCATGCTTCCCCAGGATGCCATCACCAAGGATTTCTTGAAGGAACAGCTTGCAAGCAACAAGGACAAGGAGTTTCCCCGGGAAGCTGTAGAGAGGTTGTTGGAGTTGCTGTAGGGGAGGG
>CAZGOK010000270.1:0-2750 GCA_964527665.1 uncultured Sphaerochaeta sp. | reverse complement strand
GGCCTTTCGCTGTTTTGAGTGGGTAGCATCATAATCTGATGGAAGCGTCGGAAGGAGTTGTGTTACAGTTTACCTATCTTTTATGAATCAAGAGAGGGTAAGCACATGGATGGGATTCCACAGAATGATATCTTTACACAGGCACTTGGATTGGCAGAGCCATGGTTTGTTTCACGGGTAGAGTTCAGACCTTCGGAGAAAGAACCTGGCAGGCTTGATGTCCATATAACCTTGGATTACCAGAAGGGAAGCAAGTTCCCATGTCCCCATTGCGGTGACCTATGCACCGTTTACGATTCAAATCAGAAGGAATGGAGACATCTGAACTTCTTTCAATACCGCTGCTACATACATGCCAGGGTTCCCAGAGTTGAATGCAAGGATCATAAGGTAACGCTTATTGAAGTTCCTTGGGCAAGGAAAGGAAGCGGCTTTACCCTCCTGATGGAGGCTGTGCTGCTTACCATGCTGAGGCAGATGTCAGTACGGCAGGTAGCCAAGCAGGTCGGCGAGCACGACACAAGGCTTTGGCGCCAGCTCAAAGGCTTTGTTCGTAAGGCCTTGGAGTCACAGGACTTTAGCGATGTAAAGGACATCGGCGTCGATGAGTATTCCCATAAGGGCCATGAATACATAACCGTCTTCCTTGCCCACCCCACTAAAAAGAGTACCAAGGCACGGGTATTGTATACCACAGAAGGAAAAGACAATTCTACGGTGACTCGGTTCGGTGAGAAATTCAAGGAGAAAAAGGGCAAACCGGATGAGGTGAAGAACATCACCTGTGATATGACCCATGGCTTTCGCAACTCAATGAATGCCCTCTATCCGAAGGCAACTACCACAGTGGACAGGTTCCATGTGATGAAGATGGCCAATGATGCAGTGGATACAATCAGGCGACGGGAGTTGCGCTCGAAGGATAGCAAGAAGTGCAAGGCACTGGACAAGACAAGGTTTTTGTGGCTCAAGAACAGGGAAAACCTCAATGAGGACCAGCTAAAACAGCTTGACCTGTTGTTGGACACAGAATATCTGGATACCGTCACTGCCTACAATTTTCGTCTGAAGCTGCAGGATGTATACGCATGTAACGACTACAATACCGCTGTCGAAGCGTATGAAGAGCTGTGCTTGCAACTGTGCAACAGCAATATCAATGAAATGAAGAAACTGGGAAAGTCATTGGTACGCAACGCTATTGAGATCCTGAACTTCTTCGATTCCAGAAAGACCAATGCAGTTCTGGAAGGATTTAATTCGGTCATAAGCTTGATAAAACGTAAGGCAAGGGGGTTCAAGAACATGGAGAATTTCATGACTATGATCTACTTCGTTTGTGGTGAGCTGGAGCTTCCAAAAGCTACCATCATGTAGGCTTACCCACACGAATCAGCGAATAGCCAAAAAATCAAAATTAATTTTCTTGGTCCCAGCTTCACTGAGTATGGTCGTGATTTTCTTTTATCCAGTAGTTATCACTTCAGTAATGAGCCTATTTGATTTAAAAACAGTTGGGACCCCTCTCAGGCTATGGGAGTTTGCAGGAATAAAGAACTACATCAATTTATTTGATTCAAAATTATTTCTAACTTCCTTGGTCAATATCGGTAAAATATGGTCAATTTGTGGTTTTTTTACAATTGGCATAGCCCTTTTACTCTCACTGATTTTAACTAGCGATATCGTAGGAAAAAAATTCTTTAGGGCAGTGATATATATGCCAAACATTGTAGCAGAGATAGCTGTTGGTTACATGTGGCTATTATATGTCTATAACTCAAAATTTGGATTAATGAAGGCTATTTTTGAATTTCTAAGAATACCAGGAATGGCTGACTATCAATGGTTGTCAACAAATCATATTTTTACTTCAATGAGTATCGCATACATTTTTGGAAGTGTTGGTTTCTACATGCTTATGTATATAGCAGGTATAGAGAAGATACCTCATGACTTCTATTCCGCTGCACGGATAGAAGGGGCAAATGAACTCCAATGTTTTTTCAAGATTACTATCCCATTGATCCGGAATGTTATTTCTACTTCAGTTGTATTATGGACTACAAAGACAATGGGGTTCTTTGCTTTGTCACAAGTCTTTGGAGGATTGAAAACGTATACCCCTATGTTATTTACCTATGAAGCGCTGTTTGGTTCTGAAATTAGTACCGAAAGTGTTTCTGCAGGATTAGCGGCTGCTTCGGCTGTTGTGCTTACACTCATTGTCGTATCAGTAGCTTCAATCATAAAAAGATTAACAAAAAGCGAAGAATATCTTCAATAAAAGGTGGTATCATAATGAATAGATCTAAAGAACACTATAAAAAAATACTCAAACATACTCCTGGGTTTCTATTTGTAACCTTATGGGTGTCTTTTGCTTTTGTGATGATTGGTTGGGTAGTGTTAGCTTCTTTGTCATCAACAAGGGATATCTTCACCGGAACATTCTTATCAAATGGGATTACATTTGCAAATTATAAAAAAGTACTGATATACAACAAAGCTCTTTTGAACTTATTGAATTCAATAATATACACCGTTCCGACTTGTATATTTGTGCTTTTGATAAGTGCTCCGGCTGCCTATTGCTTATCTCGCTTTTCTTTCAGAGGGAAAGGATTACTAAATAATGTAATCCTGATTTGTTTAGGGATTCCAAGTATCATGATCATAATGCCACTATTCTCGATCGTAAATTTACTACATATTTCAGAGTCTCGGATGACGTTGATTCTCATTTATAC
>CAZGOK010000269.1:1513-2757 GCA_964527665.1 uncultured Sphaerochaeta sp. | reverse complement strand
GCTGCAGTCTCAGGATCGGGGAAAGGGAGGATCTCAGCAGTAGTCCACCCATCGTAGCCGATGGTGGTCAAAGCGTTGAAGATCTCATCCCAGTCCATGTGACCGTCCCCTGGAGAATACCGGTTGGTATCTGCAAAGTGGATGTATCGCACATACTCCTTGTTCCGGATCAGGCTTTTTCCGATATGGTCATCCTCAATGTTCATATGGAACACATCGGGCATCATGGAGAAGTTCTTCCTGTCGACCTTCTTCAGCAGGGCGGAACACTCATCCAAGTTATTGATGAAATCAATCTCATAGCGGTTTACCGGTTCGAGAATCAGCTCAACACCCCGCTTCTCAGCATGGTCGGCAACAGAGTGCGCCATATCCAAAAAGAGGTCTTCACAGAGCTTGGGATCCCGTCCGTTGATGGAACCACGGGTACGTCCGATGTTGACCAACCCACCGAAATCAGAGGCGAGATCTATGAACCCACAGAAGGTATCGTACAGCTCCTTGCGATTCTCCTTGTCCTCATCGGTGAAGTAGAGATTCCTCGCAGCAAAGACCTGCCCTGATGAGATGGCACTCACCTCCAGGCTGTTCTCCTGCAAAAGCTTCTTCAAGTCACGCTTACTGACCTCATCGGGCCTCTTGAGTGCAAGCTCAACGCCATCAAAACCTAGTTCATGCGCTTTTACTATAGATTCTTCGACACCACGAAATACGACAAAGGCATTGGCCATCGCCTCCGCTCCTGCTATTGCTACTGATAATTTCATGCTTTACTTCTCCAATGAGTCTTCGGTATAGGGGATAACATAGGGCCCATCGCTGACATATACGACAGACAGTTCCTCTGCTTTCTTCTTTGTTTGCTCTTCAATGTACTGTATCGCACCCTTTACCATCTTGGTAAAACAGTCGGGGCCAGGATTCTTCTGGTCTGCCTCAGGAAGGAAGCGCTTACCGTTGATACCGGGAAGCCCTGGCCACCAAAGCTCATCCAAGAAGGGGCTGTACAGAAGCATGTGGTTCTGTTCGATCCTATCGAATACCTTTGCCCACATCTGCACCTGCCACTGCTCGGGAAGGAAGGTCCAGTCAGGGGAGCTGATGGTCTTCAGGAACCCTTTCGCACCCTGCAGCTTCAACAAGGCCAACGTGGTGATATAGTTGATGCCACCAACGACATGACCTTCATCAGTGGTATCGGCGATTATCACCAGATAGCCATCCTTCTTCAGTACCCCAAGGGA
>CAZGOK010000269.1:0-1413 GCA_964527665.1 uncultured Sphaerochaeta sp. | reverse complement strand
CGCCCACCACTGGCTCCTGCCATGAAATGGCTCTCCACCAAGCCTGTGGCGATCTTCAGATCTGCCTCCACATAGGTCTTGTTCACCATGATGCGTGTCCCACGGCTACTGTCGCCCAGATAGACAAGATTGCTCTCATCCTTACCGTTGTGGTTTACGATAGGCACTCCACTATGAAGGACCCGCTCATCAACCATCTTAGCTATCTCGCCCTTGCTCATAGCACGATGGGTTCCTGTAGCAATGAGGATTGTTATATTTTTAGGCTCATACCCTACAGAAAACAGCGTCTGTAGGATAGGAAGGAGGATACCCTCCTCTCCCTTATAGGGAACGGGTCTGGTATTGTCGCTTATGATGATGGCAGCCTTTGCCTGGGAATTCTTTGCAAGCTTTTCTGCTGCGATAGAGGTAAGGCTTTTGCTCGCAATGGGGTTCTCAAACGAATCCAGAATGGCTTCTCGTATTCCCTTGAGAGCCTTTGGAACCTGCATCTGTATGGTGAAGGTGTTTTTAGGCAGAATGAGGTCATCATAGTGTCTGCCCAAGGGATTGGAAACTTTCATTTTTTTCTCCTACATATAAGGCACTGGGAATTCCCAGTGCCTGTATGCTAACAATAGTGGGTCACATTTCCTTGATGAGGGAGAGGTCCCCATTGGAAGCTGCACGAAGCAGGGGTTCCATATAGAGGTCGACATCAGCGGTTGTCATGGGAACGGGCATGTTCTTGAGCTTCATTGCAAGCTGGGGATCCTTGGCTGCGGAGAGTGCACGTTGTATATGCTTCTCACCAAAACCTGGGATATCATTGAGCTTGGTAGGAGCCTTGATGCTCGCACTGAACGCTATCATGGCCTGGGCCACTGCAACGGCGAGGGCTTTATCCTTCAGGTCGACGATAGCCTTGGGAGCAAACCCATGGGTCGCAAAAATGGAACCGACCACCTCTAGTTGCTTCTGGATAGCCTTGGAGTAGAGAACCGCATAGTAGGGGTTCATGATTCCACAGGCGGTTCCATGGGCAACGATGTCCACAAGGGAGAAGGAAGTAAGGTGAGCTCCGCTGGTACCCCCGATCATGATGGCATAGCCGCCGAGGTCGGTTGCAAGACCGATAGCCTCACGTGCCTTCACATTCGTAGGGTCCTTGATGAGGACCTTGGAATATTCGGCAACCAGGTTGATGGCGCACTCTGCGATCTCACGAGCCTTGTCGTAGGTAGCTTCCTTGGCACCACAAAACACCTCGAAGGTGTGTGCGATGGCATCGAGGGCACCGTCGATAGTCACTGAAAGAGGCATGGTGACAGTGGTCTCGTAGTCAAACATCGCAACAGTCGGGTTGAGGGCATTGTCAACGATGAGCTTCTTCTGCCCAACCACAGGGTCAGTGATGTTGGAGTACTTGGT